>JBILTD010000041.1:0-11480 GCA_044371695.1 Crocinitomicaceae bacterium
TGCTTTAAAAAAAGCCGATTAAAAAACGTGTCAAAGAATCGGGCTTCATGGGGTTTTAAATTGTGTACAATGGCGATTTTCTTGGTTTTTTTGGGTAGAAAAGCAGCCCAAAAAGCCATCATCGGCGCAAAAAATGTCATCCAATAACTCGTTACAAAAAAAGTAGCTTGCTCTTTTCTAAAACGGCGCAAAGCACCGAGGTAGGTCCAAGGTGAAAAAGTGGAAACGATGCGTGGGTATTGCAGCTGTTCGGAAGAACTCGGGTCGAGTTGAGAGCTGCCCGGGAATAAGAAATCTGGATATTGTTGCTTGAAGGTAAAGCCCTTGACAGAAACACGCGCAGCTAACGCTTTAATGGTAGCCAAACTAAACTGAGTAATCCCTCCACGAAAAGGCGGAAGGGCCGAAAAAAACAACCATTTTTCAGTTTCTTGCTGACTCATTCTACCGGATTAATATTCCTTGCTTTGCAGTTGGATAAATAAATATCTAACTCCTTCTCAGATAATTTTTGACCATCCAAATAAAGTACTTTATTGAGCACTTGACCCGCTTCGTCATAAGTCGTCACCCAGCCGTGCAAAAAATCGTTGACATATTTCATGGTGCCAATCAGGACGCCTTTTGAGTTGTATTCAGACCACAAACCTTGCTTCAAGCCGCGCTCATAGCTTCCCTCCTGCTTGAGTTTTCCGTTATAAAAATAGCTCTGGTACTTGCCGTGGAATTTGCCATCTAGATACTGAACCCTTCGTTCAACTTGCAGTTTGTGCTCTAAAATTTGACCTTCTTTGTAATAATACAGTGCTTTGCCATTCAGCATATCGTTATTATAATTCTCGGCACTCATCAGCTCACCTGATTGTGCGTAATTGAACCACAATGAATCTTTTTTCTCATTTTTATAAAAACCATCTGAAAGCACTTGCTCATTATTAAAATAAAGCTGGACTGCAGACTTTCCTCCGGGTAAGCCATGTTCTATCTTGGCTTTTAGTGCGCCGTCTGGGAAATAATACTTAAAAACCCCTATTGGCTGATCATCTTTAAATGTTCCTTGATAAATCAAGACCGAAGAATTGGGGTAAGTTTTTTGCCAAGGCCCTTGTTTTTTGCCTTTCGCATCGGTTAGGTTCATTTGTGCCTGAAGCCCAAACAAAAACACTGAAAACATCAAAAAGAAAACGTATTTCATAAAAGCAATTTTGGTAAATCAGCTAAATGGTCGATGAACAAATCTGGAATTACTGATGTCTTTTCTTGAGAGCGAACCAGCACGGTAAACATGCCCAGGGCTTTGCCAAAAACGATATCTGAATCGGTGTCGCCAACCATGACTGCTTTTTTAAAATCGAGCTCGGGATAGGCTGCTTTCAGTTCTAGTGCCATTTGTGCATTGGGCTTGCGTCTAAAGGGCTCCTGATTCTTGAGCTCGGTGGCTACTTTGACATCATCTATTTGAAGACCATTGGCCGTTAATTCTAGTTTCATTTTTTGATGAAGTTGGGCCAGTTCGGACTCAGTAATGAGTTGCTTGGCCACACACTGTTGATTTGTCACGACAAAAATCCGGCCAAAGTGTTGTCCGATTTGAGCCGCGGCAGCTAGCAAACCAGGTGTAAAATGAAAGTCAGACCACTGCAAGATATAACCATCGAAATTGCGCTCATTGATAACGCCATCGCGGTCTAAAAAAAGCGTCCAGCTCTGATCGATTTTTGGAAGTTGATTCATAGACCCAAACGGCTGGCGACTAGGTAATGATTGCGGGTACTTGAGTTGCGCCCAATAAGTTCTGCGACAAAACCTGTCAGGAAAAATTGAACGCCTATTACCATAGCAACTAATGCGACATAAAATTCTGAGCGTTCAGACAAGCGCTGTGCGATCGGATGAAAGAAAATTTTATCAATGCCCATGTAAAGGAATAGTCCAAAACCAAGCATAAACATAAGGACACCAAGCGCCCCAAAGAAATGCATCGGCTTCTTGCCAAATTTACCCATAAAGGCAACCGTCATGAGGTCCAGCGGGCCATTTAAGAAACGATTCAGGCCAAATTTAGTCACGCCAAACTTGCGCGCGCGATGCTCGACAACTTTTTCACCGATTTTATTGAAACCCGCATATTTCGCAAGCGCTGGAATGTAGCGATGCATGTCTCCGTAGAGTTCAATACTCTTAACAACTGCTGATTTATAGGCCTTCAAACCACAATTGAAATCGTGGAGGTAAATACCGGTGATGCGCCTTGCAGCCCAGTTATAGAGTTTGGTAGGAATTGTTTTGGAAATTGGATCATGACGCACTTTTTTCCAGCCAGAAACCACATCGAGGTCTTCTTCAGTGATGAGTCTGTATAGCTCTGGGATTTCGTCTGGAGAATCTTGGAGGTCGGCGTCCATGGTAATGACTACAGCTCCTTGCGCGGCTTCAAAACCCATGTGCAAAGCTGCAGACTTGCCATAATTTTTTTGAAAACGAATGCCTTTTACTGCTGCATCTTTGGCACTTAAAGCTTCAATAACAGCCCATGAGTTGTCTTTGCTGCCATCGTCAACGAACAAGATTTCATAAGCAAAGTTATTTGCGGTCAGTACACGCTGTAACCAGCTGTGCAGCTCTGGCAAAGATTCCTCTTCATTGAACAAAGGAATGACAACAGAAATTTGAATTGCGTTCATGTATAGTTCAAAGTTAAACCTTTTTTTATTGCACCGACTTTACCCATTTGAGCATTTGATTGCCAATTTGGACCCAATAGATGCCCGATTCAATTTGTTGGGTGTTAAGGATTGTATGTTGTTCATCGTGCAGTTGCTTGTAAACACACTTGGCATCGGCGGTAAAAATGCTAATTACAGTTGGGGAATTCAGACCAATAATTTCGATTGTAGCATTACCAGGATTGGGCTGAATCAGGTATGCATTTACCGGTTTGTTTTGCTCAACACTTAACACTGACTCATTGGTAATGCTGAAATGATCAAAGGCCCCTTCTGTGATATTTGGATTTCCTGCGTAGTCAGCGGTTCTGATAAACAATTGTAAATTGGAATTTAAATCAAGGAGGCCATTGAGTGGAATACTCTTGTACTCCCATTGCATTTGCTGACCTTGAGGGCCAATGATTTGTTCGAGCACGACTTCTTGCAGACCATTACTCAGTACAACTAAAAACGTATCTGAGAAGGCGCCGGGGCCATGGTAACAATAAAAGGACCTTGCATAATTTAAATGAGGCGTACTCAGGCCATTGGTATTAAACACCGGTGAAATCAGTTGCGTAAAACCGTTGTCTACATCAGCTACATCTGGGTTTGGAGACGTTCCGATTCCCGTATACATACCAAGATCTGTACAATCAAGATCAGTGTCTGCAGACATGACGGTTTGGGTAGTTGCTGAAACTTTTCCACGTTGCCACATACCCGTTTCAGCATCCCCAATGACCGACCAACCATAATCAAAGCTGAAGTCATCGTAGAAACCTTTTTGTAAATAAAAAGAAAGGGCTTGCGTGCTTGCATCTATTTGCAAATTTGCACACTTGCTTTGGTAGCCCCATTTTCCAATGACCAAATCATAGGCTTCTTGGTAAAATAAAGTCAATTCTTCTTGCCCTAAACCATTAGTGAGCCCTGAATGAGTAATTTGAGGATGCTTCAATTCTATTTGTACGTTGCTCAAAGGGATATTCGTGCCCTCTTCGTAAACATTGATTTGTAACTGGTATGGTGGAATTGGTAACAGATTGACATTTTTAATAACTGTTTGCCCCGCTATTAAATTCACGGTTTGTGTTTGCGGGTAATAACCCGGTTTATTAACAGTTAAAGTATAGTTACCGCTTTGGCTCATGCCTGTTTTGTACATTCCTGTACTATTGGTGAGTTCATTCATAGCAGCGCCTGTAATATTAACGCTGGCTTGCTCAAGAACAGCACCTGTTAGTAAATTTTTGACTACTCCGGTGAGGGCTGCAGCTTGTGCATATTGCACTTGCAAGATGAATAGTCCTTTAGTGATGTCAGCTGCCACCGCTTTATTTGATGGAAAAAACGGATAAACTCCCCAGCAACCATCAAAACCAGGGGTTTGCCCTGGATAAGTATCAAAAGAACCTAATTTGATCAGATTCTCTGGGTCGTGTGCGTCGTGAATCACAACACCATCGCTGTAATAACTCGTTACCAGATAATCACCCTTGACATGAACATTATGAGGAATCACGAAAGTTCCTTGTGCACTCTGAACTTTATCTAAAGGTGTAATTTGTTGTAAATCGGAGATGTCGTAAGAAGCCACATAAGCTCCGGAGATTTCATCGGTGGTGTAAACTACTTGTCCATTCGCACTGGGCCAAATATTATGTGTGAAAAAATTGGGCGTGCTTTGGGTAGCCAACAATACCGGATTGGCCTTATCGGCAACGTTTACAATACTAAAAAATCCGTCATAGATATGCCCTACATACAAAGTGTCGTTGCGCTCAAAACCGTCGTGTACATAAAATGGATCATAAGTCCCAACTTCAATAGGCGCCATCGGGTTAGTATTCAGATCGAGCATAATCACACCGCCATTTCCTCTGTTCGCACCAAAAATATAGGCGTAGCCACTCGGGCTCGTATAACAAGTATGCGCACTTTGCCAAGGACTTGCTGCAGGGCCTGTGTAAAACACATGACTCAGGTTGTTGGACTGCGGCAAAGGACTTAAGTCAATGATGAGCAGCCCATCTTCGGCTTCTGTGGTTACATAAGCGTAATCATCAAAAACACATGGGTCTCTCCAGATCGATTCTGAACCTGGCAACCAAAATATTTCTTGTGGCTGTGCTCCGTTAGTGATATCGACAATAGAGGTGCCTTTCGAGGTGCCAACAATGGCGTATTCGTTGCCCAACTCATCCACATAACCCCAAACGTCGTTCAAATTGGCACCATGCAGCGCCTGATAATCTATATGAGATAAAGAGTCAATGGAGAATTGTGCACTCAGACTCCAGGTGATGAAAAAAGAAAAAATGAAAAGGATGTTTTTCATAAATGACAAGGTACTAAAGTTGAAAACCTCAAATTTTTATTTTTATTGCTTGATCAATTTTTGCGTATAGCGGCGGCCATTGGCTTGAATTTCTACCAAATAGGTTCCAGGAGCAAACTCACTTATATCCACGAAACTTTCTGCAAAATTGGCGCTGGCATTCATTACTGATTGATGACAAACGCGTCCACTAAGATCCATAATTTTCAATTGCGCATTTCCGTTAACTTCACCACTCAGTTCAATAGTAGTAAGTCCTCTACCCGGGTTCGGGAAAATACTGATTTCAGCTTCTGAATCGAGGTCTTGTGCGTCTAGCGTGAAGCCCACCGTGAAATCATAGCGATGATAACGCCCGAAGTCTCCGGGGAAAAACTCAATGTAGCTTCCACCTACTTGTCTGAGGCGCATTTGCCCAGATGTTTCTCCCTCAACTTGTGCAGAATACCAAAAGGCCAAACCGTCTTGATCCGTATCTTCGATGATAATTGAATAACAGCCTGGGGCTAAATCAAAAGTGTCTTTGTACTGGGTACTATTCTGAAGATTACTGCGCTCAAACAAGACAGTTCCTGCATGATCAAGTAATTGGTAACTATTTTCCGTGGCCTTGTTATTGGTCGTTAACCAAATGAAAAAAGGCCCGTCGATGCGCTCCGGAGCATCATATTTGACGGTTTTAAGACTATTTTGATTGTAAAGATCCGGGCCAATATTGCCATTAACATCGGCAACCCAAGCGGTGAATGTAAAAGAGCTATCTTGTTCGTACCACCAGTTTTGATCGAGCACTGGAATTTCTACGATTGTTTCTTCCAAGAAACCAAGGTTACCTGTCCAATCATAGACTAGGTTGGCCCCGTAATCTAGCCAACAAAAGATGCGACAAGAAGTCAGGGCTTGTTCACCGGTATTCTTCAGAATAATTCTAGGGTTTTGGCATGTTGGGTTCCATTTAGAATAATATTCATAGTTGTTTGGATTCAGGACATCGACAATGGCTGCATCATAGGCAAAATTTGGCGCACCATAAGAAATAAGGTCGTAAGCCGCGATGTAGTTACCGCCTGCTTGCCCTGGATCTGTGCTTGGCACGGCATTAATGGCGTAATCGAGGTTGACGGTATCTCCGGGTTGCACATATGGCGTGAGCTCAAATTCAAATTCTTTCACCATATCACCCGGGCACCAGCCCTCGCGGGCATAAGGCCAGGTTCCACCTTGTCCAATATTTGGGTTGTCTCCACAAACCATGGCATCCCAGATGCTCCAGTTGAAACGCGGTAGGCCATCGACTTTGATTTGATGGCTATTATTGACCCACTCACAACAAGCGTAGTCACCGACCTGTCCGTGACCAGACATGCGGGTCTTGATTTTAAACATTTCAGCAGTATCTGACAGTACTACTGCCTTTTCTGGCAAGACAACATCAGCTGCCATTTGCCCAAAGTTATAAGACTTGAAGTCGGACCAAATCGGCTCGCGTTTGATGAGGTCACGCGGTGGAATGCCTTTTACAAAGGCAAATTTGAGGTCGATGAGTTCTTGAGTGTTATGCGCAGCTAAGTCTACCAAACCGTGCAAGTATTGTTGGTAGTCTGTGACCTCATAAATCCAGGTAAAACCATTCGGACCGAGGTCAAATTGAATGCCGTAAGGCGTGATGTAACGCGCAATCTCGACATCGTGAATGATTTCAAAAGGCGGATTATAGACCACAATTGCCTGGTTGTTCAAGCTTAGTGTCGTTTGAATTGGTGTTGTGGAAGTCACGAGCCCATTGAGGTCAAAATGTTGGGTCTGACCCGCGGCCACACCTACCCAAGTTTGGGCCAATTCAAAATGACGATCCACAGGCACCTGCTTGAAAACAACTGTGGCTTCTTTGAGTTTAGCTTGCGTATGCAAGACGGGTTGTGCATTACTACATGTGCCCTGCCCCAACTGAATGAGCGGGCGTTGGTTGAGCGCTTGCACACCAGCCAAATAAGCAGTGTTGCTTTGAATGAGTCCAAAGCTAGATGGCATCAGCACTTCATTTTGTGGACTGAGGTCTTTAGCATAATTCACCTCATCAAAATCGTGGTAAAGCAGTAAGTCAGCCCAGTTTGGATGCGTGTTGACTACTTTAGCAGTATAATGCGCCAAAATGGTATTGGCCGAGAGGGCTGTGTTAAAAATGCGCAATTCATCAATATTTCCTTTCCAACCAAGGTTTTGGTTATTGGTAAAACCTAAGACCATACGGTGGATGTAACCCATTTCACGGTTCTTATTGGTACCTGAATGCCAAAGTTGTCCATTTTGGTAAATGAACATTTGCCCACTCGCCTGATCCTTGACAAAAGCCCAATGCGTCCAGGTGTCGTCGAGTTCAGCAGGCGTTGCCGCTTTGTTGATACGGTCATAGCCTGTTTCATCACCTGCGTCAAAATAAATGTTGTTGTTGCTCCAAGGCAAGTGAATATTGAGCACCCGGCGATTTGCTGTGTCTAGTGCTTCAATGAATGTGGAGTTCTGCCCAGCATTTCCTGCCCCATTTGCCCAAAATTCAATGGTAAACTGCCCACCAATTTCCTGATTTGCCAAAGAAGAAATGGTATAATTTGAACCGTCGAATGTTAAAGCTCCATTGCGTGTGGCATAGGCCAATGACGCAGGCGCAGGCGTGTTTTCCATTAAAAATTCCAAACCTTGAGCCGCCTCAAAATCATGGCTAAACGTGAAATCTACTAGAATATCTGAACTGCCGTCCCATAAATAATCTTGGTAGAAAACAAACTGATTCCAGCCCGCTTGCAAGGCATTGGCTCCGGTTCTTGAAGCCTGATACACTTCTGTAAATGGCCCGGCATACAAACTATTTAAACTACCGCCCGTGAAGGACGCCAAACTTATTTTTGGTTGCCATAACTCGCCAGCATTGGCTAAGTTTAATTTCAAGGAACTAATTGGCCCCGCCTGAAGCCCCGCCGCAGCAAGCTCAGCAGCTGTCAAGACAAACTGAAATTTACTCCCTTTTCGGTTGGTTTGAAAGGGCGTCATTGCGACTTGTGTGCCATTATTTAGTGAAAAATAGGTGAGGTTCAAGGCCTGTCTGACCAGCTCTTGTTGCTCATAGAGATCTGCTTCAGCGTATGGTAGTGGTTTGAGTTGAATTTGAGCAGGTGTAGCGCAGTTAGAGAAGTACATCTGGCCATTGATGGCAACAGAGTCAAAAGCTCCGGTATGATCAAAAACGCGCGTGTAAGTGAGGTAATCCCACTCGCCGCAATCGTATTGATCCCAGGTCGTGAGTGGAGAACACTTCAGTTTGTAGTACATGAGTACTTTCTCGAAGCGCTCGGTATCTAGACTTGCAGGGAATTGAAAGTTTGCCCTGCGCGTAGTAATTGAATCAAAAGTAAAGGTTTGAACCCAGGTTGTATCTTGGGCCCAAGCTTGCAATAAACTGAGAGAAAAAAGACTAAATAAGATGTATTTCATAGTAGAGGACTAGGACCTCTAAAATACAAACTATTTCAGACTAATTGAAAAACAACTTCAAGGACAGGCCGAGTGTCTCGCGAATCTGTGTGCGCTCAATGATGTAGTCAAGAAAACCGTGCTCGAGTAAGAATTCACTGGTTTGGAAACCTTCTGGAAGGTCACGACCAATGGTTTCTTTAACAACGCGCGGACCTGCAAAACCAATCAGTGCGCCAGGCTCTGCAATATTGATGTCACCGAGCATGGCAAAAGATGCAGTTACGCCACCAGTAGTTGGGTCAGTGAGGTAAGAAATGTACGGCAGTTGGGCTTCTGATAACTGACCTAATTTGGCCGAAACTTTGGCCATTTGCATCAGGGAAAAACCAGCCTCCATCATGCGGGCACCACCTGATTTTGAAATGATCATAAAACCAGACTTTGTTTTGATAGCTTCATCGATGGCGCGTGCAATTTTTTCTCCCATGACAGAACCCATGGAACCTCCAATAAAATTGAAGTCCATGGCTGCAATCACGAAATTGTTGCCGTGCAATTTACCCTTAGCAGTACGAATGGCATCTTTGAGACCAGTTGCCTTTTGTGTAGCCGTTACGCGGTCTGTGTATTTTTTGGTATCAACAAAACCAAGTGGGTCACCAGAGCTGAGTTTTTCGTCTAGTTCTTTGTATTTGGCATCATCAAAAATGAGCTCAAAATACTCAGCAGCACCGATGCGCTCATGATGCGAACAGCGGTCACAGACGTAATTATTGCGCTGTAAATCTTCACTCGTGTAAAGTGTTTTACAATTTGAACAACGCACCCAAAGCCCCTCAGGGACTTCCATTTTATCACTTGTGGAAGTAGTGATTCCTTCTTTGTTTCTTTTAAACCAAGACATAGTTATGACAACGTATTGATATTATTTAAATCAGCGAAACAAACCGAAAGGCGCTCAATGAATGTGAGTTCACCTTCGCGGAGCCATTTGCGCGGATCATAGTATTTTTTATTTGGTATATCGGCCCCTTCAGGATTGCCAATTTGCGTACGAAGGTAAGCTATTTTTGCCGTAATGTAATCGCGAACTCCTTCGGTAAATGCAAATTGCATGTCCGTATCGATGTTCATTTTGATCACGCCATAGCTGATTGCTTCGCGAATTTCTGCTAGTGTAGAACCTGAACCTCCGTGGAAAACGAAATCTACAGGGTTAGGACCTGTGGCATATTTTTCTTGAATGTAATCTTGAGAATTTTTCAAGATAACTGGCGTAAGCTGTACGTTTCCTGGCTTATAAACACCATGTACATTACCAAAAGAAGCGGCAATAGTAAAACGCGGAGAAATTTGCATCAGGGCTTCATAGGCCTGAGCCACTTCTTCGGGTTGTGTGTAAAGTTTAGCGTTGTCGATGTCGGTGTTGTCTACGCCGTCTTCTTCACCGCCAGTAATGCCTAACTCAATTTCGAGGGTCATGCCAATTGCCGACATTCTTTTTAAGTAAGCTTGGCAAATTTCTAGGTTTTCAGCTAAGGGCTCTTCACTGAGGTCAATCATGTGCGAGCTAAAGAGTGGCTTGCCATTTTCTTTGTAAAACGCTTCGCCAGCCGTGAGTAAGCCGTCAATCCAAGGAAGTAATTTCTTAGCACAGTGGTCTGTGTGTAAAATAACGGTAGCGCCGTAAGCTTCGGCTAAAGCATGTACGTGTTTGGCACCTGAAACCGCACCTAAAATTGCGGCATTCTCTGCTTCATTGGACAGGCCTTTTCCGGCAAAGTAATGCGCTCCACCATTTGAAAATTGAATAATAACTGGTGCTTTGAGCTTTGCTGCGGTTTCCATGACAGCATTGATGGTGCTGCTGCTGGTTACGTTAATTGCAGGCAAAGCAAAGCCTTTTTGCTTGGCTAAGCTAAAAATCTCTTGGACTTCAGCGCCCGTTGCGACCCCTGGTTTGATCATGTTGTTGGTTTTGTTGTTGATGATGCAGCAAAATTAGAAATTATTGGCCACAAACAATATTACTAAATGTTAAGCGTTAGTTGCTTAAACTTTTTATTTGCCTATGGTTAAAAACAATTACTCCGAAACTTTGCCACAAAACCAAACCCTACTTCCTCATCCTAAAGTGCTTAATTTTCTAAAAATGTACAGCAAATCTTTGGAGGTCAAGAAGAGTAAACAAATGGTCTTATTGCTTGGCAAAAACTAATGAGCGCCTTCGGGCGCTTTTTTTGTGCGCTTATTTTTGCAATAAATAGCTGATGATTTGAGCCACTAAATCAAGTGGGAGTTCTTCCTTTAATGAAAACTGAACTGCGCCTTTAGAATATTTGTAGCCACGTTTTTCAAATTCAGCAGCAAATGCCGCTATGCCTTTGGCACCAGGGTATAAACCGATGTGTTTGGAATAGCCTGCATAATGAATGAAATTTTTGCCGTTGCGCTCGAAAGTCGGGATGCCATAAGCCATCTTTTGGGTCAGGCCGGGAACTTCAGCATTGATAAATGCATGCAGTTCTTTGAGCTTGAGTTGCGTATGCTCAGGAAACTGCGCAATATGTTTTTCGATATCCGGATGCATTTCCAATTTAATTGGCTTGCTCGCAATAAGTCTTGAACTGATTAAGAATGGCCTGCCAACCTTGCACTTGAAGTTCTAAAGTGTTTTCAGTCTCAGGCTGAAAGCGTTGCTCAATAAGCGTTGTATTACCGTTCGAAACAAACTTCACATCTACCAGTCTGCCATCTTCCAAAGTACTCCAGATAGATTCAAAAGGTGTAATGGCTAAAAAATCAGCTTTGAGATCAAAACCAAAACTGCCGTCTTTGGCTTCCATGCGGTAATTTGAATGACCACCTTCTCTGAAATCGACCTCGGCCTTTGCGCAACACCAAGACTCGTGGGCGAAGTTCCAGTTGACGACATGTTGAGCTTGGGTCCATTTTTCCCA
>JBILTD010000042.1:0-11444 GCA_044371695.1 Crocinitomicaceae bacterium
AAGACCTCCCAAAGTGGCCAAGTTGAATTTGACATTGTCTTATAAATTATATTAGGCTGATTTTTTCATTGCTCGTTTCTTGGCGTAAGCATTTGCTGCTTCACGCACCCAAAGACCATTTTCTTTAGCTTTTACTCTCGCCTCAATTCGCTCTTTATTGCAAGGGCCATTTCCTTTTACAACTTGCCAAAATTCGTCCCAGTTGATTTCAGAAAAATCATAATGACCTCTTTCTTCGTTCCAACGCAAATTTGCGTCCGGAATAGTAAGACCAAGCAACTCGGCTTGTGATACAGTTGCATCTACAAAACTTTGGCGCAATTCATCGTTGGTAAATCTTTTGATTTTCCAATTCATGGATTGTTCTGAGTGCGTAGACTCTGCGTCATTAGGGCCAAACATCATGAGTGCCGGCCACCAAAAACGATTGAGGGCATCCTGAGCCATTGCTTTTTGAGCTGGAGTACCTTTGCACAACACCATCAGTGATTCATAGCCCTGTCTTTGGTGAAAAGACTCTTCTTTACAAATCTTGACCATTGCTCTGGCATACGGGCCATAAGAGGTTCTGCACAAAGCAACTTGATTCATGATAGCCGCGCCATCAACTAACCAGCCAATTGCACCGATATCGGCCCATGTAAGCGCTGGATAATTAAAAATTGAAGAATATTTTGCCTTGCCGCTGTGTAAATCGTCAATGGTTTGCTCGCGATCTGCACCGAGTGTTTCAATGGCAGAGTATAAATAAAGACCGTGTCCGGCTTCGTCTTGAACTTTGGCAAGCAACACTGCTTTGCGACGCAAGTTGGGTGCACGCGTAATCCAGTTGCCTTCAGGCAACATTCCAACTACTTCAGAATGTGCATGTTGAGAGATCTGACGAATCAAGGTCTGGCGATACGCATCTGGCATCCAATCATTCGGTTCAATCTTGATTTCGTTGTCTATTTTCTCTTGAAATCTTTTTTCTTGTTCAGCAAGGGTCATAAAGCTTCTTTTTGAATGTAACAAATATAGGAAATAACCACGCCTTCAAAACATGATTCACGTCAGTTTGTTCATTGATAAATGTTTGTGAGGGCTTGAAGTTTATTGTTTACTTTTGAAGCTGAATAATTTGAATTATGTCAACAAAGTTTTACTCTTTAGAAGTAGCCGAAATCAGACGCGAAACACCTGGTTGCGTTTCTGTTGCGTTTACGGTTCCAACATCCATAGAAAATGACTTTGCTTTTGAAGCAGGTCAGTATTTAACGATTAAAAAAACAATTCAAAATCAAGAACTTAGAAGATCCTATTCTTTGTGTAGCGCACCGCATGAAAATGAATGGCGGGTAGCAATCAAACAAATTCCAGATGGTGTCTTTTCAGGTTATGCCAATAACGAATTACAAGTAGGCGATACCCTTGAGTTACTGGCCCCAATGGGAAATTTTAAATTTACACCAGACGCACAAGCGCAAAAAAATTATGTGCTCATTGCCGCAGGTAGTGGTGTCACGCCCATTTTTTCCATTCTCAAAACTATTTTAACTGCTGAGCCCCAAAGTACGGTGACGTTTTTTTATGGCAATAAAGGTCAAACGGAGATTATTTTCAGAGAAGAACTCGAAGCACTTAAAAATAAATACCTCGATAAACTCAACCTCGTCCATGTTTTTTCAAGGGAAAATACAGGTGTGCCACTTTTAAAAGGTCGCATTGATACCGAACGTATTCAAAAGTTATTACAAGCCTTTCTCAAAGGACAAACAATTGATGCTGCATTTCTTTGCGGTCCGCAACAAATGATTTTGGCAGCCAAAGACGAGCTCGTTCAATTCGGTCTTGCATCCAATCAAATTCATTTCGAACTTTTCCATGCCGAGCCAATTCAACAAAGAGCTGAAGAAGCAGTTCAAGTGCCTGCTTTCGACTCAAAAATTGAACTCATTATGGATGGAGAGGTTACTAATTTTTATTTATCAAGTCAAGGGCCTACTATTTTAGATGCTGCTTATCAGGCTGGTGCCGACGCGCCATTTGCTTGTAAAGGAGGGGTTTGTTGTACCTGTAAAGCCAAAGTGCTCCGAGGCGAAGTCACTATGGATATCAATTATGCCTTAACACCAGAAGAAGTAGAACAAGGCTATGTGCTCACCTGTCAGGCACATCCAAAAAGCACAGATGTACTCATTTCATTTGACGATTAATTTTTATGGGACTTTTCGATCTATTTAAATCCAATAAAACTGCGCAACTTCCTAAGGGCGCATACGAACTTTCCGTGAGTAAGGTAAGCCAACTCACCACAGAGGCTGTTCAAATTAGCTTTGAAATCCCTGAGACGCTCCAAAAGAATTTTCAATATCAGGCGGGGCAATACCTCACGCTCCAAGTAGAAATTAATGGCAAGCCAGAACGCCGTTCGTACTCGATTTGCTCGGGTCCAAATGAGCCATTAGCTATTGGTGTGAAGCGCTTAGAAGGTGGAAAAGTATCTGGCTATCTGCAAAAAATACAGGCAGATCAATCATTGGTGGTTTTTGAACCAGAAGGTAATTTCCTATTACAAGCCGCACACAAAAAAGTGGTTGCCCTTGCTGCAGGTTCCGGAATTACCCCTATCATGAGTATGTTGAAATCTGCAGGTTCCGATGTGCACTTTCAACTCATTTACGGCAATAAAAGCCCCGAGTTAACACTGTTTCTCCAAGATATCCAAGCGCAAGCAAATACCACGCTCGTGCCTTTCTATTCTCAGGCAAAAGTCGAGGGTGCTCATGAAGGCCGCATCGACGAAGCACAATTCAAAGGACTCATTAAGGACGACCTCAGCTTGCTTCAGGCCGATGCCTATTTCTTATGCGGCCCACAAGCCATGGTGGAAATGGCCGAAGCTACTCTAGATTTTTTCGGAGTTGCGAAGTCCAAAATTCACAAAGAACTCTTTTTTGCCACTGAAGCAGCACCGGCCATTTCAGCGCCTGCTTTTTCTGGTAAGAGCCATGTAAAAATGATGCTCGAAGGTGATATCGTGGAGTTTGACATGAACGGCCCGGATAAAAGTTTACTTGAGCTTGCCGAAAAAGCAGGGCTTGATGCGCCTTTTTCTTGCCGAGGAGGTGTGTGTTCATCTTGTCGTGCCAAAGTATTGCAAGGAAGTGCTGAAATGCGGATCAACCATGCGCTTACCGATGCCGAGGTTGCCAATGGTTATATCTTAACTTGTCAGGCACATGCCACCAGTGAAAACCTAATTGTAAGTTTTGATGAGTAAAACAATTGTTGTTTTGGGTGCCAGTCAAGGGATAGGCGCTGCATTGGTCAATGTTTTTGCAGCCAACAGCAGCAATCAGGTTTATGCACTGTCTAGGCAACTTGATAAAATGCAGCAGCAATTCCAACAAGCCAGTGTCCACTCCTTGCACATCGATTTATTGACAGACGTGCATGCCCAAATTGCAGCACTTGAACTTCCAGACAAAATTGATGTCGTCATCAATAATGCGGGCTTACTCATCAATAAGCCTTTTCAAAATATTACCCACCAAGATTTTCACAATAGCTACCAAGTCAATGTGATTGGTATCATGGAAGCTACCCAAGCTTTGTTGCCTAAGCTGAGTGCGGGTTCACATATTGTCAACATTAGCTCAATGGGTGGATTTCAAGGCAGTCTTAAATTTGCGGGTTTAGCTGCCTACTCTACTGCTAAAGCTGCTTTATGTTCGTTTACTGAAATGTTTGCAGAAGAATATAAAGAAAGTGGCATTCATATGAATTGCTTGTGTTTAGGCGCCGTCCAGACCGAAATGCTCGCCCAGGCCTTTCCGGGTTATCAAGCGCCAACGACCGCTGAAGAAATCGCCAAATACATTGCCAATTTTGCCGAACACAGCGGGCAGCTACTCAACGGAAAAATTATTCCGGTTTCGGCAAGTAACCCCTAAGCATCAATTGCCTCGCTTTTTTGTAACTTCGTACATGTTGCGTCTGTTATTTTTAAGTCTTAACCTTGTTTTGTTGTCCCAACTGTGGGCACAAGACATTCATTGGACCCAATTTAACCAGAATCCAATCTACCTCAACCCTGCTCACGCAGGAAATTTTGATGAAGACCTCCGGCTCACCGCAAATTACCGCACACAATGGCGCAGTGTCAGTATTCCTTTTCAAACCACCGCACTTGCGGCCGATACTAAGTGGAAAGAGCTCGGCTTAGGGCTCAACCTTTTTCACGACCAAGTTGGAGACGGCAAGTTTCAGACCTTTGAGTTACAAACTAGTTTCTCTAAAAATCTACAATTGAATCAACAACAAGACTTACGTCTGGCACTTCAAATCGGCTTCAATTACAGACAACTCAACAGCTCCGCTTTTTATTTCGATAGCCAATTCAATGGCTATATTTTTGACCCTACTGCACCCACTAACGAAATTTTTCAAACAGCATCTATGCTCAAGCCCATGCTTGGTCTTGGCGCCATACACCAATACCAAATCAATCATTCACTCAGACTTGAGCAAGGCATTGGGCTCTTTAATTTAACTAGACCCAACCAGAGTTTTTTTCTCGACAATACCAAACGAGACCTTCGTCTCAACTATTTCGGATCCTTGTATTACGATTATTACCCCAAGCTGAGCTTACAGCCAAGTGTTCAACTCAATTTTCAAGGTCCATACCGTTCGGTTGTACTTGGTAGTATGGCGCATTACAAATTCTCTGAGTCCAATTCAATTTTATTGAGCGGTGGCCTATGGTGGAGAATCCAAGATGCGTTTTGCCTCAATTTTGGATTTCAACGAGGGCCGCTTTATACTGGTATATCTTATGATTTCAATTATAGTTCTTTAGTTCCGGCTAGCCGAGGTAGAGGCGCATTTGAGCTGAGCTTCAGGTATGTCTTTATTCGTTTTAAACCACCTCAAAAGCAGTATCGCATATGTCCAGATTTTATCTAGTCCTATTGCTACTCTGTAGCCAATCGTTTTGGGGTCAAAAACAACTCGCCAAACTCGTTGCACATGCGGACCAACAAGTCTTGCAACAGGATTACATAGAAGCACTAGACTTTTATCGTCAAGCGCTTGTATTGGAGCCTACTTCAGTTGAGTTACTTTGGAAAATGGCCCAAACGTATCAAGCATCCAAAGATTACATTAACGGAGCCAAATTTTATTTAAAGGTCTACGAACTTGATCCTGATGGCATTCAATTCAATGAAGCACAATTGAATTATGCTCTCATGCTCAAACAACAAAGTTTGTATAAAGAAGCACTCGCACAATTTAAAGAAGTCAAGCTTAAATTTGCCGAAGATAAATCTACCCGAATCTATAAAAAGGCCGCGCAAGAAGTTGGTGCATGCAATTGGGTATTGAAGCAATTGAAAAATCAAAGTGCCGAGGAAAAAGCGCCTCTCAAGCCACACCCATTGAATACTTTAGATGTCGAATTTGGTCATGCGATTCTTAATGAAGAATTCTACTTCTCCGCACTTAAACCAGATTCTACGGCAACGGACAAGGTTGAGGTATTTGCGAAGTCGTACCGCATGCAACTCTTTAAAGTAGGATTGGAAAATCGGCAACAAAGTGCCCTTTTTGAACTAAGCGATAAGAACTCCAAATACTCCTATGGAAACATTAGTTTCAATGCGGATAGCAGCGCTTTTTTATGCAGTGTTTGTCAGGAACTTCCTTCAGGACTCAACTGTGAGCTCAAATGGGCATATCAACAAAAAGACGGCAGTTGGGAACTCGATACAAACGCTCAAGTGCTTCCTGCTCTAAGCGCATCTTATATCAGCATGCCCAACTTGTGTCAAGTAAATAACGAAGAACAGCTTTTCTTTTGTGCAAATTTACCAGATGGAAAAGGAGGCCTAGACATCTACCAAGCAACAAAAAAAGAAGATGGTACTTTTGGCGATATCAAAGGAATTAATGTACTAAATAGCGCTGAAAATGAACTCAGCCCGTGGTTTGACCCGCTTACAAATCGACTTTACTTTTCATCCTCGTGGCACTTTGGTTATGGCGGTTATGATATTTTCTACTGTCAGTTGCAAACCGATGGTAAATTTGGCCCACCAATTAATTTAGGGCATCCTTTCAATAGTCCAGCAAACGACCTTTACTTTTTCTGCGCAGCGGACACTGCTTATCTGAGTTCCAACCGCATCGGAAGTTTATATGTCTCTCACCCAACTTGCTGCAGTGATGTATTCACCCATTTCATAGATCGACCTGAGCAAAAAACAACTCCAAAAGATTCGCTTCCAATTCAAATTATCAAATTACCTATTGCGCTGTACTTTGAAAATGATTGCCCAGATCCAAAATCTAAGGCCGAACAAACGAATCTTAATTACGAAGAAACTTTTGTTCAATACCAACAACAATTTCCTGCCTATCTGAAGGGTGTTCAGCAGAATAGAGATAATGAAACAGCGCTTTCATTAAGCACTGAATTACAACACTTTTTTGATCAAGACGTACTCAAAGGGATGCAAGATTTGGCTGCTTTCAGGGAACAAGTTTGGCAACAATTACAACAAGGAATGGAGGTCAGCATTTTAGTACAAGGCTTTGCAAGCCCCTTGGCAAAATCTGACTACAATGTACACTTAACAAAAAGAAGAATAGATTCAATCAAGAACTATTTTGAGGAAGTGGATAACGGGAAGTTTGCGGCCTATATGCAAGCAGACCAAGCCCGACTTTTATTTGTAGAAGTTCCGATGGGAGAATTTCAAGCAAAAAAAGAAGTCAGTGACAACTATTATGACCAAAGAAACTCTGTTTATTCAGCGGCAGCGTCTAAAGAAAGAAGAATAGAAATTATTGAATTGCGCTCAAAGGCAGCTAAAAATTAGTTGTAACTTGCGCTCGATTAAGTCCGATATGGAAAACGCAACTCAATTAGCAACGCCAAAAACAAGGCTCTATTTTATTGACATGGCCCGGACCATTGCCATTCTACTCATGTTAGAAGGGCACTTCATCCATGACTCCTTGGCTTTAAAATGGGCTGATGACTCCTACCCTGCTTACGTCACCTGGAAATTCATCCGGGGCTTTACGTCACCAACATTTTTGACGGTTACTGGCTTGGTATTTACCTACCTTATGTTGGGGAATGATCGCGTATCTTTCTTCAAAAATATCCGCATCAAAAAAGGATTTAAACGCGTCGTTGAGCTCTTATTTTGGGGTTATTTACTGCAATACTACGCTTTTCATGTTTTGCAATGCATCGCTGTCGGCATCTTGTTTATTATTCTTATTTACGGGCTCTGGCGTAACATGCGTTTTATCCCTTTGTATCTTTTATATGTACTTGCCGGGTTGGGTTTATTTTTATCCTATCTATTTTTCGGACAACTCGGTGATACCTATTGGCCAGCACACGCTCCCAAATTCATTCAAAATATCTTTCATGGGCCTTATTCGCTCTTTCCAATTACGCCACACATGGCTTATACCATGTTTGGTGCTGCTATTGGCGTTCTGATACATCGCAATAAAGAACAAGTAAAATCTTGGCCCGTTATTTTAGGTGCTTTGGTTTTGGGTTTCTCCATTTATTTTGGCATCAAGCCCTTGCTTGTATGGCTTGAATCAATTTCGGGGCTTCAAGACTTGCGCCTTTATCGGATGGATTGGCTACTCGAAAAACTAGGTATCGTTTTAGTTGTTTTGGCCACCTTATTAGGTCTAGAAACCTATGTTTTCAATATTAAAAAAGAAAATCTTTTTCTAAAAATTGGCCAGAATACGCTCAGTATTTACATCATCCACATGATGATCCTATACGGTAGCGTGATTAAATACGGTATCAATGATTACCTACACCACAAATTAGGCCCTTGGGAAGTGATTCCTTACACGCTAGGCTTCTGGTTGGTGTTCATTGTATTTGTCTATTACATTGACGACATAAGAGCCAGATTACGCTTCATTTTATGGCCAATGAAGAAATACAGTAGTAAGTTGTTTGGAATCGAGTTAAAAGAAGCAGCTCCAAAAAATTAGGTCGACCCCGCTTCATTCTTGATGTAAATGCTTAGACTTTGACACTGCGCTTGATAATGCGCTGGCCACAACTATCTTGAACTTTAACTTTTATGGAATAAACGCCGGGCTTGGCATAAATATGTCTGGCTTTTTGAGTTGGCGCTGTGTATCCATCACCAAACTCCCATACAACACTGGTCGCATTTGGGAAATTGGCACTATAATGCACTACTTTTTTATTTGCATCATTGAGCTTTACCTCGATATCGACGGTATTTACGTTTATCCCATACCTGTTTTTGTTTGTAAGAACAGTAGTACCCGCAAGTTCTTGCAAAAGGGCAGCCGTTTTGTCATCAATATTGGCCTGATAACTCACCTTTGGGTTTGTTTTAAACAAGGCTGCATAGAAACACGAAGCTGTTAAATAAGAACCTGTAAGCGTAGGGTGCTGCTGATCTTCTTGGTAAAGTTTGATTTCTGGATAATTTGTGCGGACCGCTTCCCATGCTCTACCTACAGGTACAATCGCTAAATTCAATCGATCGGCTACATAGTTATACCCGTAATGAATGCGGTCTGACATCGTTTGGTAATCCCAACTGATTTGCAATGAATCGTTTTGAAAACCATTCTGATAAGCCCAAGTTTGATATAAAAAAACATTTGTACAACTATTGTTGGCGTATACGGAGTCTAGGATTTGTTTTAAAAAAGGTAAGCTTAAAGAATCAATGAGGCTTGTATCTTGGGCTAACTCACGGCTAAACCCTTGAATGATGACGAAATCCCATTTGTATTTTTTAATTGACTGATACAACTCAGGGCGCTTGGCGTGCATTTCAAAGGTATGATTAGACTTCGCATCCATGTGGATGTCAGCACTTAGACCTTTACTGTTAACCATCTCTTGCAACAACTTTGGCATGTTGTTGTAATGCGTGTAGCTATTACCAATAAATAGAACGCGTGTAGGCTGCGCTGCTACCAGAACGCTTAAGATTAATCCAAAGAATAAACAAAAGCTCTTCATGTCTATGTTTTATGAGTTGCTACTCAGTAGTGTTGCCATAGCTGACAGTTCTTCTTTTGTAGGCGCAAGTTTTGGGCCGCTAAAATTGATATCAGCTACCGTTTGAAGCGGAACTAAGTGAATATGCGCGTGTGGAACCTCTAAACCAATCACAGCAACACCAATTCGTTTACAATCAATTTTAGTTTTCATTTGGGTAGCCACCTCTTTAGCAAAAGCGAGTAGACCTAGATAGGTAGCATCGTCTAAATCAAAAATATAGTCAACTTCTTTTTTAGGGATGACCAAGGTGTGCCCAAGTGCGAGGGGCTGTATATCAAGAAAAGCCAAAAAGTCCTCGGACTCTGCTACTTTGTAGCAAGGTATTTCACCACTGACTATTCTTGAAAAGATACTCGCCATTATCTAGAGATCGAAATAATTTCAAAATTCATGATGCCACCAGGTGTTTGAATTTCAGCGATGTCACCAACTTTCTTGCCCAGTAAGCCTTTACCAATTGGAGATTCTATTGAAATCTTGCGCACCTTGATATCTGCTTCATTTTCAGCAACCAAAGTATACTCAATTTCCATACCATTCATTTGATTTTTGATGAGCACCTTTGAAAGAATGAATACTTTGCTGTTATCCATGTGCGTCTCATCCACCAAGCGCGCATTAGAAATGATTTCTTCTAATTTGGAAATCTTCATTTCTAAAATACCCTGAGCTTCTTTAGCTGCATCATATTCAGCATTTTCAGAAAGGTCACCTTTATCGCGTGCCTCAGCAATTTGCTCAGAGATCGAAGGTCTTTGAACCGTTTTTAAATGATGTAATTCGTCTTTTAACTTTTGTAGACCTTCTGCTGTGTAATAATTGATGTTAGCCATGATACTCGGTTTATTGAAACAAACAAGAGAGCCCTAAAAGAGCTCTCTTGCACCTAACAAAGTTAGAAAATTATTTTAAGCTAATGGTAGCTCCGATAGTATGAATTACACCGAAAACACCTGCAAATCGCGTAGCGTATTCGATGCCTAATGCATTTTTGTTTTCACCTACAAGGGCATCGATTGAAAAACCTGCTGAAGGGCCGCTAAATGCACTTGAACGCGTTTCTTCATTAAACATACCGTTCTCGTAGCAGAAACCTGCTCTGAGGTTAAACGCCATGCTCTCTTTAGAAATCCCGTAATCAAGACCAATTCGATATTGATCTTTCATGAATGAATTCGCTGTAAAACCTAAGGCAAGATTCAACTTATTGCTTTCATTAAAAATGAAATCATAAGAACCACCAATACCAAGTAAAGAAGGTAATTCAAATGTGGCTGAACGTTGCTCCAATGAAGCAATATAACCTGTACTTACATAAGTGACTTGTTGCGCCAAACCGTCACCTTTGTAACGCATTACCGGACCAACATTTTTGAGGGTAATACCAAACTTCAATTGATCTTGCTCGCCAGAAACATAACGAATACCTGCATCAATAGCGATACCGTTTGCTTTCATGTTAGAAATACTCTCAGAAATCACCTTGAAGTTAATACCACCGTAGATGGATGAAGAGAATTCTTTTGCGTATCCGACACTGAAAATGTTCATACGAGGTGAGAAGAAACCGATGTTACCTTCTGGGTTTGCCACAGTAGTAATTGGAATATCACCGTAGTTCATAGATTGAACACTAATAGAAAACACTTCAGAATCAGAAATTCTTTGTGCGATACCAGCACCGTTCAAAGCAATACCTGCAGAACCCATCCAATTTGAATAATTGAATTTCATTTGAGTTTTGTCAGTGAATGCCAAACCTGCAATGTTCATGTAAGTTGCTTCAAGGCCATTGCTATTTGCATAAGAAGCATCACCAATAGCTCCTGAACGAGCCCAAGGATTGACAAGCAAATGAGAAGCACCAGCAGAACCTACGCGGTCTTCGTTTCCAGCCAAAGTCTGCAACGAGGCTACTAAACCTGCGCTGAGAACTATATGTTTTAAAGTCATTTTCATTACTTTGAAATATACAATGATTAAATACCTTGTAAGTCAGCCTGACGCATACCGCCAAAGAACTTCAAGACGCGCTCTCCAACTCCTGGTACATCGACATGGATTAAATAAATCCCACCAGCAACAGGAATTGCTTTATGATTTGTAAGATCCCAGTCAATATAAGTTTGTGGGCTGTCTTTCTTAAAGCTACGTACTAACTTACCATTTGATGTGTAAATTCTTACCGTACAAACTTCAGGTAGGTTAACAATTTTCACTTTAGTATCTAAACGCGTGCGCTCATACTCAGAGAATGCATAGTAAGGGTTAGGCACCACATTGATCATGGCAAGTGCTTCTTTGAGCATGTCTTGTGAACCAACTTTAGTAGCGATGTCTTCCATTGACCAACCATACATTG
>JBILTD010000043.1:0-11409 GCA_044371695.1 Crocinitomicaceae bacterium
ACAGGTCAGGGGTAAGGTTGCTCGCTATGATTCAAACGGACAACTTTTAACTTCATTTCAAATTGACGAAACCGGAAAAATTGGAGCGGCTCAAAAAGCGAGCCCGAAACAAGTACAACAAGTGCAAGTTCATGCGCCTACCCGCGACCAGACTATTTATCCGCCACACTTGAGTAATCCAAAAATGAAGGGCTTGCGTTTTGTACCAAACGGCTATAACAAAGTCTACAATGTCAACGATGAAATTTGGATGGACGGCGAGTTTAAAAATGGGCAACTCTTTGATGGTAAGGTTTATGACTATGATCAAGACGGCATTCTACAAAAGGTTCGCATCTTCAAAAATGGGAAGTATCATTCAGAAGGTCAGCTCTAATTAGCGGGTTTTATTAATTTTACCCTCAAATTTTACACATGAAAGCATATGTATTCCCTGGTCAAGGCGCTCAATTCACAGGAATGGGCAAAGACCTCTATGAACAATCAGAACTTGCCCGCTCGATGTTTGCGAAGGCAAATGACATACTCGGATTCGATATCCAACAAATTATGTTTGAAGGCTCAGAGGAAGCACTCAAGCAAACCAATGTAACGCAGCCTGCTATCTTTTTGCACAGTACCATTTTAGCGGCTTGTCTTGGTGATTCTTTTCAGCCAGATATGGTTGCGGGTCATTCTTTGGGTGAATTTTCTGCGCTGGTAGCCAATAAAACACTTTCTTTTGAAGACGGCTTGCGTTTGGTTGCTCAGCGTGCAGCTGCGATGCAAAAGGCCTGTGAGCTTGAGCCATCTACTATGGCAGCAATTCTTGGTCTAGAAGACGAAGTCGTAGAACGCATTTGTTCTGAAATCAATGGCGTGGTAGTGGCAGCCAATTACAATTGTCCAGGTCAACTTGTGATTTCAGGTAGTGTAGCAGCTGTTGAAGCCGCTTGCGCCGCACTTACTGAGGCCGGAGCCAAACGCGCGCTTGTTTTACAAGTTGGTGGTGCTTTCCACTCACCACTCATGGAACCTGCTCGTGAAGAATTAGCCGCAGCGATTGAAGCCACACACTTTGAAACGCCAAGTTGCCCGGTTTATCAAAATGTCAATGCACAAGCAGTTACCGACCCCGCACAAATCAAAGCGAATCTTGTCACACAATTAACAGGTGCTGTCCGCTGGACTCAAATCATGCAAAATATGCTAGCAGACGGTTGTTCTGAAGTGATTGAGGTAGGGCCAGGAAAAGTATTGCAAGGTCTTTTCAAGAAGGTAGACCGCGAGATTCCGACAGCAAGCGCAAGCATCGCTCAATAATTTTTATGGAAAAAGTTTCTCTCTAGCATCTTTGAAGAAAACATGCTTATGAAAAACTTCTTTTTTGTGTGGACGCTGTTTGCAGCCATAAACACAGTTGCCCAATCCGGAACTGGTGATGTCATCGGAACTTTTATCAATTTTGATACACAACAACCTGTCGCTGGTGCAAAAGCCATGATTCGTGAAAATGGCCATGTCTATTTAGCGTTGTCTAATGACGAAGGACGTTTCAGAATTGTAGGAGTCCCTGCTGGTACTTATCAGGTTGCGGGTTATTTTCAAAAAGACAGTACTGAAAAGGTAAGTGTAGAAGTTTTCATTGATGCTTATGCCAATGCAGGCAATATGTATTTTGCATCCAAAACACAAGTCACTGAAGCCATCCGTTTAAATGGTGGTCGTTATGAAAAGGCGCGCATTCAGATCAGCGAGGTGCCCATGATGACGATTAGCTCTAAGCAAATCAAGTTCAGACCCGATAAATTTAGTGTGGTTGACATGGTAGCCAACTCTAACTCAGATATCAAAAAAGACGAAGACGGAGGCCTCATGTTTAGAGGGGCAAGAAAGGGCGACATGATTTATATGCTTGATGGCATCAAATCCAATGAAGTATTCAATGTACCCAGTAGTGCCATTGGCAGAATTACAGTTTATACAGGTGGTTTGCCAGCTAAATATGGCGATACCTTAGGCGGCGCGATTATTTTAGAAACCAAAAGCTATTTTGATTTATACCGCGAGTGGGAATTGAGTCAGCCCGATTGATTTTTAGTGAGTTGAATGAAATTCAGGAGCCTGTGCATAGCTGATTCCCCACAAGAAAAGTCCATGTGCAGGCACTGATACAGCTGCTTCTGAACGGTCTTTTGCAGCTATAATTTCAGGTAAATCAGCGGCTGAAATTTTACCCAGCCCAACTTCAATGAGCGTACCCACAATGGCCCTCACCATATTGCGCAAAAATCGATTTGCAGAAATTTCAAAGAAAATTTCGTTGTTTTCTAAATGCCATTGGGCACTAAAAACTTCGCAGATGTTCGTCTTGACATCGGTGTGTAGCTTCGAAAATGAACCAAAATCCTGGACACCTAATAAATGCAATGCTGCCTCATTCATGGCCTGAAAATCAAGTTGGCTTTGCACATACCAACTGAATTGTTCTTTGAAAGGATTTTTTTGTTGGTGAATGAAGTAACGATAAGTTCTTTGCGTAGCATCAAAGCGT
Organism: Crocinitomicaceae bacterium; assembly: GCA_044371695.1. Taxonomy (GTDB): domain Bacteria; phylum Bacteroidota; class Bacteroidia; order Flavobacteriales_D; family Crocinitomicaceae; genus UBA952. The sequence continues at coordinate 2,534 of JBILTD010000043.1, forward strand.
GCATGCAGGTCTTGTTGCATTTCCCAGGCCTGAAAAAAAGCGAGGTCGGGGGGTGTCATTCGATTGAGCTTAAAAATCAGTTGTTGTGGATCCCATGTAATAGGCAAATCGGTGTGCAGGAAATACTGCTGGGCATGCACCCCTGCATCGGTGCGTCCACAACCCACTACTTCTATTTTTTGATTGCCATGTAACTTTGAGAGCGCCGATTCAATTTCTTCTTGAACGCTCGCTGCGTTGGGTTGTATTTGCCACCCATGATACGCACTGCCGTTATAGGCCAAAGAAATAAAAAAACGAGGCACTATTCAGGTTTTGGAACAAAAAACTGCTGTGGCAAAGTTTGGATAGGTGCCTCAAAAAGATTGTAGCTAAAAACACCCTGAAGTTCGCTCACACTGGCCCAAACGATTTTGTTGTTTTTCCAGTCTATTTGAAGATGCGTGTCGTCTAGCGAGGTATTGATTTGAGCACCCAAGTTTTGAGGTGCTGACCATTTGTCGTCTTCAAGATGACAATAGAAAAGGTCATAACCGCCCATTCCTGGGTGTGAGTCTGAGGCGAAAATAAGCCATTGCCCGTCAGGGCTTACAAATGGTGTGGTTTCACGGCCTTCTGTATTGATACCTTGTGCAAGTGGCGTTGCTATTTCTTGCCAGATGCCGTTAGTGTTTTTGAGCATGTAAATTTCAGTTGCATATTTCTCAGCCTGTCTGTCTGATACAAAATAGAGTTCAATTGTGAAATTATCACCGTCGGTCCAGAGCGTATCAGTTAGAGTAGGTGAGCCCTCAAAATAGCTAAGGTTTAGGCCAGGAATCGAGCGAATGATTTGTTTGTCATCCCAGGTTCCTGCTTTTTCAGTAGTGAGTTCAAAAATATCTGAGCTCTCTGTGTTTTGCTCTACTGATGCAGTTGTGTTAACGGTGCCGAGCGCATAAAGTCCATTGTTTGAAATATACGAAAGCGCATCAAAACCTTGGGTGTTGATGAGCTCGTAGTTGTCAAAAAGTTTAACCCAAGATCCTTTTGTTTCTGGATCGGGAGTGGCTTCATAAATGTCTTCGAAATAGCGTTGATCATCAGGGTTGAGGTTGGCGCCTTTTGTATCAGGATTTCTAGAGGTAAAATAGAGGTGTCCATTGCTTGGGTGAAAAAGTGGACTATACTCGTCATATTTTGTATTCAGGTTATTGCCAAGCAGCGTTCGTTTGTTTTGAATAGCACCTCCTTGGAATGCAGCTAGTGCAAAATCGCATTGCTGTTGAAGAGTCGCTAAACCTAAAGTTTGGTAGTCTTTTTCGTTTTTGAGTAGTTTTTTAGCTTGTGCCAGTTGAAGCAAAGCCTCTTGATGAAAATTAAGCGTAATGTTACATTGAATCGCCAAGGTTAGTTGTTCTACTGTCGTATTGGCGCCTGCTAATTGAAGTACTTTATGAATATGGTAATGTGCATCTTGGTATGCCCTTAGTTCAAACTCAGAGTTTGCCAGCCAATATACTGTTTGCAAATTTGTTGAGTCTAGACTATAAGCTTGACTTAATAGCATATATGCATTAACACTTTGTCCTTCGTTGAAAATGTTAATAGCGTTTGAAGTATAGCGTTTAGCTTGAATTGCATTTTTTTTTGAAACACCCTGAGCCAAAGTCAAGTTTGTAATCAATAGGAAGAATAAAAGTGCTCTCATAATTAGTTTGATTCAGTGCAGTAAAGATACTGAAATTCGAGAAGTCAAATTCTTTATCTTTGTTTGATCTTCTTATTATCACTTATGTCTCGTTTTTCAAGTTTTGTCGCAGTTTTAATGCTTTTTAGTGCTTGTAGTTATAGTCAGCAAGAAGCAGACAAAGCAGCTCCTGACTATTCAAATTGGGTTGTGCTTACCCAGGGCATGGAGTATCGCGAAGTTGCAGCTCCTCAAAAGTCTTTTATAGGCGATTCTAAAATATCCATTCTCAGAATGGACCCACAACAATTCCGTTTTGATTTGTTTTCTGCTACCCAACACGATTCAATTAGCAGAAATTTATATGCATGGGCCGACACCTTTGATTTATTGGTGTCCTTCAATGCAGGTATGTATAACTTAGCAAAACCACTGCAAAGTAGAGCATATCTTCAAAATGGCAAGCATTACAATAATCCAAATTTGCTCGAAAATTTTAACCTGATGTTGGCTTTGGGTCCAAAAGCAAATACCAACAGATCCAATATTGAAATACTTGACTTGACTTGTGCAAATTGGAATCAAGAGCAACAAAATTTCACGGGTTTTGCTCAGGGCCTTCGCATGATTGATTGCAACGGAAATCCGATGTTTTGGAAGAAAAAAATTCAATCTTGCAGCATGCTTGTAGCTGCCGAGGATGAAAAAGGTTGGTTTTATCTCATTTTTACGAGGTCTCCTTACACACATAACCAAATGATCAGCTTCATGACTGCCATGCCTTACGGCCTTCACGATGCTATTTATTTAGAAGGCGGCCCAGAAACCAGTTTGCTAATCGATGTCAATGGCCACTGCATTGAAAAGGTGGGTTCATGGGTGTCAACAACCTGGGAGCGCTACGACAACAATCATTTTTGGCGTTTACCGAATATCGTTGGGGTTAGAAAAAAATAAACGCTTGTTTCGAAAGCTCATTTTACTGATTTAAATCAACTTTTTACGAAGCTTTAAATCATTATTCTATTCAGCTCATCCTTGCATCTTTGTATTGTTCAATAGAATACTACTGATTTTTCAAATTTTACAACTGTAAAACTTCCAAAGTAAAGAGGATCGATCAGAGCATGGGTTTAGTAAGCAATTAGTTCCTCTTGAAACAGTAGTCAAAGCCGCCGAAAGGCGGCTTTTTTATGGGCTATAAATTTTCTTATCGAACTCATTAAAATATGTAATAATAAAACTTTTAATCAATGATAGTTTTGCTATTATTTTTGCTCCAAAGTTAGCGCCATGAACCTGATTGATCGTTTTCAGATACCCGTTTTAGAGCAAATTGCCTTGCGCAATCCGCAGGCAACGAGTTTGGGTAAAAGGCTCATTGAAAACAGCATTATTTTATTTGACGAATTAGGTTTCGAACAATTTACTTTCAAAAAATTAGCACAAGCAGCTACCACAACAGAGGCTTCTGTCTATCGATATTTTTCCTCAAAGCAAAAATTACTGCTCTATCTGGTCAATTGGTATTGGGGCAGGCTAGAATGTCGGTTGTTGCTAGAGGCTCAGGCCGGAGACCCCAAAGAAAGATTAGAAACAGCTTTGGCCATCATCATCAACCCGAATTCTGCTGATTTATCGACAGCAAATGAAAGGAGGTTGCAACGAATCGTCATCCATGAAGCGCCAAAGGTGCTCTTGACCAAAGCCGTTGACAACGACCACCAAACAGGTTATCACCAAACCTATGCAGATGTAGTTAATTTTCTAGCCAAACTCATTCTTGCCTATCAGCCGAATTGTAACTTTACGCAAATGCTTGTCACTACAATTTTAGAAGGAAGTCTGCAGCAGCGTTTTTTTGCGCAACATTTACCTGAAGTCACCAATTGCTCTGAACAAGAGGATGCGGTCTATGTTTTTTATAAGCAATTACTTTTTAAATACCTCCATCATGAATAAAGATGTCAGCAAACCATTTCAACGCTTTTGGGCACTTTTAAAGCCAGATAGCAGAGATATCCGAGATATTTACTTGTTTGCCATTGTAGGTGGTATCCTAAGTTTGGGTTTACCATTAGGTATTCAGGCCATCATCAATTTTGTGCAAGCAGGTAAAGTGAACACATCTTGGTTTTTATTGGTAGGCCTTGTTGTATTGGCCATCGGTTTTTCGGGTTTTATGAATATTGCACAGTTGCGCATCACTGAAAACCTGCAGCAGCGTATCTTTTCGCGTTCGGCACTGGAATTTGCAACCCGAATGCCATCTATTCAGCTCAAAGAACTCTTGTTGCGTTATGCTCCTGAATGGACCAATCGCTTTTTTGATACGCTCACCATTCAAAAGGGTATTTCAAAACTGCTCATAGATTTTACTGCGGCTTCGTTACAAATTTTGTTTGGCCTGATCTTACTTTCGTTTTATCATCCCTTTTTCATCATTTTTGGTTTTGCACTCCTGCTATTATTAATCTTCATTTTTAGACTGACAGCCAAACGTGGATTTGTGAGTAGTCTTGAAGAGTCTAAGTACAAATACAAGGTGGCCAATTGGCTTGAAGAAATTGCCAGAAACCGAATCACGTTTAAATTTTTGGGTCAAAAAGATATTTTATTGAACAGAACAGATAATTATTTACAAGGCTACCTGAAAGCAAGAGAATCCCATTTCAAAGTACTTGTTCAACAATACAAATATTTGATTGGTTTTAAGGTTTTGATTGCATTGGCCTTACTCATCATCGGTGGTTTATTAGTGCTTTCTCAACAAATGAATATCGGACAATTTGTCGCAGCAGAGATCATCATTGTTTTGGTGCTCAATTCTGTCGAAAAGTTAATTGTCAGTTTAGAGGTGGTTTATGATGTTCTAACGGCCATTGAAAAAATTGGTGAGGTCACGGACCTCAGTCTTGAATCAAATGAGGGGCTTGAGCTCGATCAGCAGCAAACTAAATTTGGCGTTTCTTTTCAAAATGTAAATTATCAGACCAGTTGGAGCAATCAGTTGTTGTTTGAAGGGTTCAATCTCAATTTTGAAGCGGGCAAGAAGTACTTACTTCTTGATCCTGAAGGCCACCGCAGTCAGAGTATTTTCTTGCTCATTTCGGCGATAACCGAACCCATTTCTGGATCAGTTTTGATCGAAGGCATCCCGACAACAAATTTAAAAGTAGACCAACTTAGAAACCGCATGGCAACTTGCCTCAAGCAAGATCAAATCATTTATGGCAGCGTCATGGATAACCTAACTATGGGAAGAACTATTTCAACTAAAGAAGTCGTCGATCTTTCCGAAAAACTAGGTTTAGCAACGTTAATTTTAAACCTACCAGATGGATATCAGTCTATTTTGAACCCCGAAGCAGGTGCCTTGAACCGAACCATGGTAGCCCTGATTCTTATCATCAGAGCTTTGCTTTCAAAACCAGCTCTGCTGCTTTGGGATACACATTATCAATACCTCACCCAACAGCAACAAGAAGTGGTTTTTAAGTACATAGATCAGCATTGTGATTGCACGGTTATTTTAAGTGCCACAACAGATGCACTGAAGGACAAAACCACAGCGGTATATTCACTTTCTCAATTGTAACTATTTCTGAACTGTATATAACTCAAAGAGATGTTAAACTTATCACCAAAGAATCAGAATCCGATTTCGCTCGAAGGACTTAAGGTTCAAGAGGTACTAAAGGCTCCGTCGCAAAAATTATTGCGCAATACCATTTACGCCCTTTTGCTTATAGTTTTTGTTATCCTTTTTCTGCCCTGGACGCAAAATGTGAGGTCCAATGGAAAAATCCTTACGCTCAGACCAGAGCAAAGGCCTCAAACCATCAATGCGGTTATTGCTGGCCGGATTGAAAAGTGGTTTGTCAAGGAAGGAGACCTCGTGAAACGTGGAGATACCATTCTGTTTTTGTCAGAGATTAAAGATGACTATTTCGATCCGCTACTCGTAGGAAGAAGTCAGCAGCAGCTCAAAAGTAAAGAACTAAGTGTGGTTTCTTACAGCGATAAAGTCCAGTCTTTGGATCGACGCATTGACGCGCTAATTGAAACCGGTAAATTAAAAGTAAGACAGGCTAAAATTAAAGCCCAACAAGCACAGCTTAAACTCAAGGCAGACAGTATTGAGAATCAAGCAGCAATGCTGAATTATCAAATTGCCAAAGAGCAATATGAGCGTTTTGAAAAGCTTTACAAGGAGGATTTAAAGTCAAAAACCGAACTTGAAGTCAGAAAAGTAGCTTATCAAAGAGCGCAAGCTAGCATGATTGGCGCGCAGCAAAAATTATTGCAAAGCCGCAACGACATCATTGATGCCAAAGTAGAATTAAATTCAGTAGAAACAAAGTTTCAGGACGAAGTAGCTAAAGCTGAGTCGGATAAATTTACAGCGCTTTCTAGTATGTATGAGGCAGAAATCGATGTGAGTAAAATGCAAAGTAAGGTCGCGAATTACTCCATAAGAAATGGCATGTATTATATTTTAGCACCTCAAGACGGGCGCATTACCAAAACTTTATCTAGCGGAATAGGTGAAACTATCAAGCAGGGGAGCGCCATTGCGACAATTATGCCAACTGATTACGATTTAGCCGTTGAAATGTATGTGCGTCCGATGGACTTACCTTTAATTGAAGTAGGGCAGCATGTCCGCATTCAGTTTGACGGATGGCCTGCAATTGTCTTCTCTGGTTGGCCAAATACAAGCTATGGAACCTACGGTGGCGTTGTATTTGCTATTGATCAGTTTGCCAATGAAAATGGCGAATTCAGAATTTTGGTTTCTCCAGACAAAAATGACAAAACCTGGCCAACTGCTTTACGTGTAGGAGGCGGCGCTTACTCGATGCTCTTGCTCAAGGATGTGCCAATTTGGTATGAATTATGGCGAAATGTGAATGGTTTCCCACCAGATTACTACAAAACGAACAAAGACTCAGACAAAACAACGGCTAAAGAGAAAAAAGATGATAAATAGGAACCTACTCGTTTGCTTGTTGTTTTGTGCGCCAGTTCTGCTGTACGCTCAAAACTCCATGATTCGTCCGGAGGCATTTTTGCTGACGGTTCTCGAGCAGCACCCTTTAGCCAAGCAAGCCAATTTAATCCCAGAGTTTGCTGAAACCTATGTATTGAAGGCAAGAGGAGGTTTTGACCCAAAGCTCAACTATGACCTCAATCAAAAATACTACGGAGATAAGCTTTATTATAGCCTCTCGGACGCCCAATTAAAAGTTCCGACCTGGTATGGCCTCAGCTTAAAAACGGGTCTTGAGCAAAATCGCGGAACTTATCTAGATCCGCAGGGTGCCACGCCAACTAATGGTTTGTGGTACGGCGGTATTGAAGCGAATCTTGGAAATGGTTTATTGATCGACGAGCGCAGGGCAGAACTACAAAAGGCCAATATTTTTCAGCAAAGCAGTGAATTAGAAAAACGTTTAGCACTCAATGAACTTTTGTTTGAAGCGGGCTATGCTTATTGGCACTGGTTCGAACAATACCATAGTTTACAAATTCTAAAGGAGGCACTCGATGTTTCTGCCGTCAGACTCACGGCCATTAAACGCATGGCAGAACTCGGTGACAGACCTGTAATAGATACTGTAGAGGCAGCTATTCAATTTCAAACCAGAAATGCAGCTTACACCGAACAGTTAGCTGCTATTCAAAATGCAACGGCCAATCTGAACCGCTTTTTGTGGCAGGCAGGAGGAATTCCGCAAGAAATCAATGAAACGGCTCTTCCTATCGATATCAAAGCAATGGAACAACAAGGTACCAAGTTAATAACTGCGGCGCCCCTAGATTCTGTTGTCCAGGGTCATCCTTATTTGGCCATCATTGATTTTAAACTCGAGGCGCTCGATGTCGAAAAGAAATTTGCCAAAGAACAATTGAAGCCGACCTTAAGTGTCAATTACAATTTTCTAAATGAGCCTATTCAATACAACCCGTTTGCTCAGATTTCAATCAATGATTACAAATGGGGCATCACCGCTCAAATGCCTTTACTTTACCGAAAAGAAAGAGCAGCTTATCAGCAAACTCAACTTAAAATTGAACAAACTCAATTCGAACGCTTGGATCAAAAGGCCAGTCTCAAAGCCAAATTGCTTTCAGCCAGAAATGATTATTTGAATGCAGTTCAGCAGTTAGAAATTTACACGGAAAATGCCAAGAGCACTAGAAAACTACTAGACGCCGAATTAAACATGTTCAATACGGGTGAAAGTACTTTGTTTATGATCAATGCCCGTGAAATTGCTGCGTTTCAGGCCGAACTCAAAGCGCTCAATTACATGGCTAAAACAGAACAACTTTGGCTTAAATGGCAGTTTTTACAGGCTAACTTAGTTCGATAATCCAGAAATAAATTGGCATCCCCAAAGAGATATTGAAGGGGAAGGTGAGGCCCAAAGCCATTGGAATATAAAGGCCTGGGTCCGCCTTTGGAGCAGCTAAGCGCATCGCTGCTGGCACTGCAATATAAGACGCACTAGCCGCCAAGACTGCAAAAATAAATCTGTTGGAAACATCGGTGGTTACAAATTGTGAAAGCCAAGCCACGACCACTCCATTAATTGCAGGTATAATAAGTGCAAAAAGCGCCATATACCAGCCGTGGGTTTTAAATGTTTTGATTCTGCGTGCAGTTGTCATACCCATCTCCAACAAGAACAAAGCAAGGAATCCTTTAAAAATATCTGTGGTAAACGGCGCAATATCGGCTGCTTGTTTGCTATCAGATAAAAGTCCGATGACCAAACTTCCCATGATCATGAGCACACTACCATTGGCTAATGAGTGTCTGAGCAACTCTTTAAGACCCATATTGGCCCCTTCGTTGTCATAAATTTTCAAAAGACTCACCCCAACGATAATTGCCGGAAACTCCATAAATGCCATGACAGCGACCATGTGCCCATTCATGGTCAAGTCTTTGATTTCTAAAAATGAAAGTGCCGCAACAAACGTAACTGCACTCACAGAACCATAAGCTGCTGCAACCGCTGCTGCATTCGATGTTCCGATTCGTTTTTTAATAATGAAAAAAGTGTACACTGGAATCAGAGCCGCGATAGCCATCCCAAATACTAAAGACCAACCAATTTCAGCTGTCCAAGGGCTGTGCTGTAATTCTTGACCACCTCTAAAACCTATTGAAAATAGTAAGTAAAGGGATATGAAT
>JBILTD010000188.1:0-3687 GCA_044371695.1 Crocinitomicaceae bacterium
CATTGATTCTTCCAATAGACCATTTTTGTGACATGTTCCGTAGTGCCACTAACGTGCTAGGTAATTCAATCGCTACAGCCGTTGTTGGCAAGTGGGAAAGTAAAAATGCCTAGAAATTACTGAAGGATCTTACTCAGTGTAGTTGGGTCAATGTCGTGCTTACCTTCAAATTCATGGATTTTGAATCCGAGATTTCTGTAGGTTTGAAGCACTTCTCCCTTTTGAGCTTCTAAAAAATAGGGGTCCAGATTTCCAATGGCAAAATGAAGAATTTCTGCTTTAGCAAAATTTTGAACTGAGACATCCGGCGGAAACACACTAGCCCATAAAATGAGCATTTCAAATAAATCAGGACACGACTGATAAAGTCTAGCTGCGCTTGCGCCACCCTGTGAGAAACCTAAAAGATAAATACTTGCTGCTGCATTTTCTGCTTTGACTTTTTCAATTAAAGCGAGCAAATAATGCGTATTTTCCTCGATGTCTTGCTCGCGCCATTCTTTAGTCATCCAAGAAGCGCCAACACGGCCACTACTACCTTCTAAATAAAATCGATGGGGGCCTTCTGGCGCAATAATCCCAAAAGATTGATCGAATGCTGCAAACTTTCTAGCAAAGAATTGAGCAAGTTGCCCATAGCCATGCAAGGCCACCAGTATCTTGGATTTCCCTTTGAGTTCGTTTGTATAAAAGCGACGCTTTTGGCTGAATTCAATATGTGCTTCTTTCAACATTAGTTGAGTAGGAGCTTATGAACCATCAGCTTGCCATTTTGACGAACTTGAACAAAATAGGTGCCTTTAGCTAAGCGAGAAAGATCTACTTCTACCATCGATGCAGTCATTTCAAATTGTTGGATGATTTTACCTTCAATATTTGAGATCAGCAGCTGCGCGACATCAGGATTTGTCAATTGAATTGAAATGATACCAAGACTTGGATTTGGAGAAATGGTTGCCAATAAATCTAGTTCTGAAATTCCTGAAATATCCAGACCCACGCACTGACAATTGTCGTTAATGGAATCATTAATAGTGAGTGCATTGTTGTCGTCACATGGTGATCCTGGAAGCACACAAGAATTGTCGCTCGTATTCGCCAGAGGGTTGAAATTACATGCTGAAGAATCCATACAGCCCACTACGACTTGCGTTCCGATGCAATCACAATTGGCATCATAAAGATCATTGAAAGTGTCAGGGTTGTTGTCGTCACAAAGTGTTCCCGGGAAAATACATGAGTTATCATCTACGTTTGCTAACGGATTGTAATTACAAGAAAGTGGATCTGTACAGCCATTCACAATGAGTTCTCCAACACAATTGCAATCAGGATTAATGGAGTCATTGATGGTATTTGGATTGTTGTCATTACATGGCAAACCTGGGAACAAACATGAGTTGTTGTCCACATTGGCTAACGGATTAAAGTTACAAGCCGCCGGATTCATACAGCCTGGCACAATCAGAACCCCAACACAGTTACAATTGGCATCAATGCTATCGTTCATGGTGTTTGGGTTGTTGTCATTGCACGGGCTTCCTGGTAAGATACAGGTACCACTGCTGACATTGGCTAACGGGTTGTAATTACAAGCCGCCGGATTCATACAGCCAGGTACAATGAGTACACCAGTACAATTGCAGTTGGCATCAATGACATCATTCATGGTGTTCGGATTGTTGTCATTGCATGGGCTTCCGGGTAATATACAGGTGCCGTTGTCAACTGTTGCCAATGGATTGTAATTACATGCTGCTGGGTTCATACAGCCTAATACAGGAGCCACCGTGTTACTGTAAATATAACGAGCTACTGCAAACTGAGGATTGGTTTGCGCACTGAAACCGGCAATAACTACTCGGTTATTTGGGTATAGATCCATTCCATAGGCATCATCCCAATTGGAGAAAATTGAAGTTACGGTGTGACCGTTGGTTCCCCAGGTGGTCTCTAGAATTCCATTTGAACTGTATTTTGAAATGATGAAATCACGAGGAGCACCAATACCCACAGCGCCTGTTGTGCCGCATGCTAAAATACTCCCATCCGGATGTGCCAATACTTCATAATAGGAATCTGAATTATTCAGATTGGTAATTGTACTACCTCCCGTACCAAAAGTAGTAACTAGCGCACCAGTATTTTCATTTCTGGCTTGTAATAAAAAATCAGTGAATGATGCACCATCATTTCCAGTTACTACTAATTTTCCAGCAATAAAATCGATGTCAAAATAACGGCTATTTTGAGACATAGAAACCCAAATACCAGCCGTTCCAAAAGTGGAGACTGCTGCACCTGAACTGGTCATTTTTGCCATCATCGGGTAATAGGTATTGCTAATGTAGGCATCACCACAAACCACGATATCGTTATTGCTTGCCCAACACGCACTATAGGTCATGTTAGAGTTACCATTTGAAAGTATGGATTTACCAGCAGTGCCAAAACTTAAATCTAGCACACCATTGAGGTCGCAACGAGTGGCAGCAATGCGGTTGGTCGTGAAACCAGGCAGTTTACTAGAGCCAACAAGGGTAATATGCGTGCTCGACAATAATATTTTACGGGCGTAGTCTTCGCTGGCATCGATGTCGTTAGCAAATACACCATTTGTACCGAAAGAAGTGTTTAGCGTACCATTTGGATTGAGGCAAACAAGGGCAAACTGCGGATTTGCTGCCGTAATTGAAAGTGCACCAGCAATCAATATTTGTCCGTTGGCAAGTACTTCCATGTCATAAGCGAAGTCCGAACCAGATGGGTTGGAGTGCAAGTAGTACCCATTCGTTCCAAACGTGTTGTCAATTGTGCCGTCTGCATTCAATCTAACTACACACATTTCAAGATTACCTGTTGTTCCGGCTGTACCACAGAAAACCATTTGTCCGTTAGGTAAGGTAACGACATCTTGCGCGTTGTCAAAACTTGTTGTTGAAACAGGGCCGTAACTTGCATAACCTATTGTGGCAAAAGTCGGGTCTAGGGAACCAGGGGCTTGCGCTGCAGTATTTAAGATATAAAAACAACTTACGAGTAGTATTGCGAATTTCATGTATCAAATTTTATAAGGCCTAAATTTAAGACTTATATTTGAGGGTGCGAAAATTTTTACAGTACGGATTTCTATTACTGTTTGCCTATCAGTTAGTGGGCTTTTTTGCTTTTTTTGAAATCGAGCATTATCAAGTGCGAAAGCAAATCAAGAAAGCAATTAAGCTTTCCGTTCCTGAAAATCAACTCATCCGTTTTCATTTCACTGAAAAAGAGTCAGCTGCACTTCATTGGGTTAAAGCTCATGAATTTAGGCTCAATGGACGTTTTTATGATGTGCTTCACAAAACAAAGAGCAATGGTATTTGGTATTATCAGTGTATCAACGATATCCAAGAAACCCAATTATTTGAACGACTAAGCTCAGCAACAGCCCAAAACCTGAGCGAAACGCCACCAGCTCATCCTATGAAATCTTGGTTGAAAGTGCTCAATGAACCGATGGAAGAAATTTCAAACGAATCCTTTTTGAATATCAGCTGTTTCCCGTCGCGACACACCGAAGGAGTACCGAATTACCTTTCCTCAAATTACCTAGATCCTTATCTAGCTCATGCATTCCCGCCTCCTGACTTTATTTAAATAGCTTTTAATTTTAATCATTAGGGTCTTTGTTTGCGCATTGATCTG
>JBILTD010000260.1:0-3666 GCA_044371695.1 Crocinitomicaceae bacterium
CGAAGGAATTGGATAATTAGTTGCAGGATTAGTATTTGCTAGAGCAACAGCCAATGACGAAGACTGACCGTTACAAATTGTAGCTGGCGTTGCAGAAGCAACAGCTACTATTCCTAATAATGGTGCATCGCCGTAAGATGGTCCGTTAAACAAAGTAGAAGCAGCGCTGTTTGTTGCTAAAACTGACCAGGTAACAATGGCATTGACCGGTGTTGCAACTGGAATAGTTCCAGTCCAGGTTGTACCACTTGTGTTGGTTAATGTAATGTTTGGCTGTGCCACACCGTTAAATGCATAACTCAAGACTGCAGAAGTAACCGCACTTCCTGAAGATGCAATATTAAACGTAAAAGCGTGTGTTGAAGGTGTACAAGAAACAGCAACAGACGGGTTTGAAGCCGTGATTGTAATTTGAGGAGCTGTAGTTACACCATTGAATTCAAAAGCACCGCGGTCTGGAGCTGCACCAGTACCAGTATAACCTGTGTTACCAGCACGAACCACGTTTGCGTAGTCGTTGGTAATACCAGCTATCTGAATTGCGCCACCCTCAACTTGCGTATTGATTCCGGCAACTGGCTTCAAGAAGTCAGCGCTTGATGGAGTCAAACTTATAAAGAATGAACCTGCAGTAGAATAAGTGAAGGCTTCACCTGTCATGCTATATACATCTCTAGGTGTTACCCAAGTTTTGTAGTTAGCAAGCGTTTGCTGAACCACTGTGCCCTCCATGTAAATAACACGTGAAGCGCTTGGTGTACCTGCAAAGAACATGTTGTTATTTGAGCTTGCATCAAAGTTGTTCAACTGCGTAGCAGTTGATCTTCTGAAAGCAGCTGTAACACCAGCACCCGTAGGAGTTGAAAGGTTGATTACAATATTGTTGCGCAATACTAAATTCGCAGAGGTAGCTGTCGCACTTGATGTTTGGAAAATACCTGAGGTTGAAAAGGCTGCACCAGTTGATGTCGCATTCAAATAGATAGTGTTGTAGCTAACGTTATGTGTTGTGGATGCTGCAGTAGCAGTAATAGAAATACCTCTGATGATATCAGCTGTAGTAGAAGTACCTGCTGGTGTTTTTAGATCGCCGATAACGTTATTATTTACATTAGTGACACCTGAAACAATGTTAATCCCAAAAACACTACCGCCTGCATTTGTTGCAGTGAGGTTGGCAATTTTGTTTCTGTTAAATGTGATTCCTGAACCACCTGTTTGGTATATCCCGCTGATGTTAGATGCACCTGTGGTTGTAAGACCAGTTACGGAGTTACCATATACATTTAAGCCAGCGTTGAAAGATGCGTAAATTCCATAAGTTGTTCCAGCACAAGAAATAGTAGAAGCTGTGTTATTATAAAAAGAAGAGTTAGCATTTCCACTTCCTACGAAGAAGCCGTAAAAAATACCAGTACCTGTGTAGTTGATATTTGACATCGTATTACCAAATGCCGTCATATCGGCATTAGATAGATAGAATGGGTATTGGGAAGAAGTTCCTCCCATGGTATAACCGGCGATAGTATTGTTGGAAATTGTACCGCCACCAGTATTATAGAAACCATAGAAAATACCAGAAGTTTGAGTAAATGAACTAATGGTGTTGTTGTTCATGTTTTCTACAAGAGCATTACTAAAGGAATAAATTCCATAAGTAGACCCAGTGCTACCAGTACCGTAACCAATTGTATTGTTGTTGATGTTTAAACTTCCAGTTCCAGTTGCAGCTGAGCCTGAACTATAGATTGAATACTTGCTACCAGATGTAGTAGTTAGGTTGACGTTATTATTATTGATCGTTAAATCTCCGAAATCAGATGAACTTGACAACATTAACCCATAAATAAGGTTTGTACCTGCAACACCGCCGTTAGCCATGTTGTTAACTGTATTATTCGTGACAGTAACATCATGATAATAAATCATGTAAAGACCATAACACGTAGCAGTTGAATTACCACCATACTGTTGGATAGTATTGCCGGTGATATTGATGTTTACGTCGTAAAGATCAAAAGGAGTAGAAGCCGCAAAACCTCTTACATAAATTCCGTTGTTAGCATTTCTAATTGTGTTGTTGCTAAAAGTTAAGTTTTCATTGCGGCCGCCAACAGTTGCTAAGAATATACCTGTAGCACTTGTTGTGGTAGAAAGTGCATCGTTGTTAGAAGACATGATACCAGTGGTTACACCTGCTGTACCGCGGTTCATGGTGATGGTGCTATTTGTAATGGTTACGTTTTTACAACCATTTGTTCCACTTACTTTGCGAAGGTAAAACCCGTACTCAATACCAGTTGTGGTAGAAGACGCAACAGAAGCAGTTAGGTTAATACCGTTGAAAGTCAAGAAATCTGAACCTTCTATAATAATGATTGCATCTGCTTGTGCGCCTAAAATAGTTGAAGTAACTGTACCAGCATCTGTTCTAGTGATCACTGGGTTAGCGCCTGTGCCTGATTTTTGAAAAACAATTGGGTTAGCAGCCGTACCTGTTGCCGTAATTAATAACGGTGCAGTAATAGACTCTGTGTAACCAGATGCAACGTTGAACGTTACACCTCCTGTACCCACGCCCTGAGTGTTCAGGTCTGCGATTGCTGCAGTAAGGGTAGCGTAGTTTCCTGGAATTGTTTTGGTACCAGTAAGCTGAGCCAACAAATTGCTCGTACTCAATAGCATCAATACAACTGCAAGGATGTGTAGTGATTTAAGTTTAGTAGAAATACGCATTTTATAGAAGTTTTAAAATCTAGATTCGCAAATATATCGTTAAATATCTAAAAAACAAAAATTAAATTCTATTGACAATTTTTATGACTTTCATGTACTTTTGGTGGCATGAAGCACGATAAAAATCAAAAACACGCACTCGTTTGCGGTTCAACTCAAGGTATTGGCCTGGCCATTGCACAGCAATTGGCAAAAAATGGACTATCTATTTGTCTGACAGCAAGAAACGAAGATAAACTCAAGCAAGCGCTTGCTACCCTTGATGCTTCTCAAGGACAAGGGCATTCTTATTTCATTTCAGATTTTACACAGCCTGAACTGTTGAAAGCCGCGATCGAGGCCTATTTAATCAATAACCCAGCGCCTATAATCCTGATTAACAACACGGGTGGTCCAAAAAGCGGGCCCATTGTAGATGCCGATCCGTCAGAGTTCCTCGCAGCATTTAACCAACACCTCATTTGTAATCATATTTTGATGCAAGCGTTGGTACCACACATGAAAGCTACAGGGTTTGGAAGAATTGTAAATATCATCTCGACTTCTGTAAAACAACCCCTACCTAATTTAGGTGTTTCTAACACGATCCGCGGAGCAGTGGCCAACTGGAGTAAAACGTTAGCCAACGAACTTGGAGGTTTCGGAATAACTGTTAATAATGTACTTCCGGGAGCTACCAACACCCAAAGACTCACAGAAATTGCCAGCGTAAAAGCAAATAAAACTGGAGAGTCGGTTACAGACATTCTAACTGAAATGGGGCAAGAAAGCCCTATGAAGCGCATTGCTGAACCAGAAGAGGTTGCTGCTGCTGTTGCTTTCCTTGTATCGGCTGAAGCTTCCTATATTAATGGGATCAACTTACCGGTTGATGGTGGTCGTACCAAAAGTTTATAGATAAAACCTTTTCTTTTTTGGTTTTTATAAAAA
>JBILTD010000189.1:0-3651 GCA_044371695.1 Crocinitomicaceae bacterium
ACAAAAACTCGTGCAATTACTGCAAGAAGATCAGGCGAATAGTGTCTTGGTATTCTCAAGAACGAAGCATGGAGCAGATAAATTGGTTCGCTTATTAGGTAAAAACAAGTTGCAGGCCATGGCTATTCATGGCAATAAGTCTCAGAATGCCAGACAAATGGCCTTGAGTCATTTCAAAGAAGGTAAAATCCGAATACTAGTAGCTACCGACATCGCCGCACGAGGCATCGACATTTCTGGTCTTGACTTAGTGGTGAACACCGACGTGCCAACCGTTGCAGAAACTTATGTGCACCGCATCGGACGAACAGGGCGTGCCGGAAAAGAGGGGCGCTCAGTTATTTTCTGTGAGCCCGAAGACAACAAGTATTTCAAGAATATTGAAAAGTTAATCGCAAAAAAAATACGGGTCGCATAACCCGTATTTTTTTTGAAATCTAATGAGCTGCTTAGATCGCGGCAATTTTGTCGGACATATATTCTCCGGCTTTGAGTTTACCTACGATTTTAGAGAAGCAATCAATGGTGTATTTGACATCTTCAAGGGTGTGAGCTGCCGTAGGAATGAGGCGTAAAATGATCATGCCTTTCGGTACAACTGGATAAACAACCATTGAACAGAAAACATTGTAGTTTTCACGGAGGTCAAAAATAAGGTTGGTAGCTTCAGGAATGGAACCGCTGAGGTAAACAGGAGTTACGCAACTGTTTGTTGGGCCAATTTCAAAACCTGCGGCTTTAAGACCGTTTTGTAGGGCATTGGTATTTTCCCAAAGTTTGTCTTTGAGTTCAGGGTGATTGCGCATGAGCTCAAGACGCTTTAAAAGACCAATTACAAGTGCAACAGGCATTGCTTTTGCAAAGATCTGCGAGCGCATGTTGTAGCGCAAATATTCAACAACTTGTTCGTCACTGGAGATTAAACCACCGATGAGTGCAAAAGATTTAGCAAAAGTACCGAAATAAATATCGATGCCATCTTGACAACCTTGTTCTTCTCCGGTTCCGGCGCCAGTAGCACCCAAAATGCCAATTCCGTGTGCGTCATCAACAAATAAGCGGAAACTGTATTTTTCTTTGAGTGCAATGATTTCTTTCAAACGACCTTGGTCTCCGCGCATACCGAAAACACCTTCAGTAATAACAAGGATAGCACCACCCGTTTCTTCAGCAAGTTTGGTGGCACGTTGCAATTGTTTTTCGCAATCTTCTACATCGTTGTGTTTGAAAACGTAGCGCTTGCCCATGTGTAGGCGAACGCCATCGAGGATACAAGCATGAGACTCAGCGTCATAAACGATAACGTCATGGCGGTCTACTAAACAATCGATAGCAGAAACTACTGCTTGATAGCCAAAGTTGGCAAGAATGGTATCTTGCTTACCGACAAAAGCTGATAATTCATTTTCAAGTTGTTCGTGGAAATTAGAGTTTCCAGACATCATGCGGGCACCCATTGGTGAGCCGTAACCATTTGCAGCTGCTGCATCAGCATCTGCTTTACGTACCTCAGGATGGTTTGCCAACCCAAGATAGTTGTTGAGAGACCAATTGAGTTTTTCTTTCCCTCTGAAGTTCATGTGAGGGCCAATTTCACCTTCAAGTTTAGGAAAGGTGAAATAGCCATGAGATTCTTTTGCGTGCATACCGAGTGGGCCTCGGTTTGCTTGGATTTTTTCAAATATATCTGCTGCCATGCTATGATTTTTCTGCAAAGTTAAGCGAATATAAAATCCAAAAGCCTACTTAAGTCCTTAGTTATTAACACCACATTGAACATTAGTCAGGTTTTGAGCTCAAGAAATTCTTGATGCTAGAAATTGAGCGGTAGCGTTTTGTTGATTTGCGCTCAAATCTTTTGGTTGTCCTTCAAACAAGATGTAGCCACCTTTTTCTCCACCTTCTGGGCCTAAATCGATGAGGTGTTCGGCGCATTTCAGCACTTCAACATTGTGCTCAATAACGATGATAGAGTGACCTCTGTCTAATAGTGCTTGGAACGCAACAAGGAGTTTTTCAATATCGTAAAAGTGTAGCCCCGTCGTAGGTTCGTCAAAAATAAATAGGGTAGGTGTGCTTTGTGTGCCTTTACTTAAAAATGAAGCCAATTTGATGCGCTGTGCTTCACCACCAGACATGGTGCTAGAAGATTGTCCAACGCATAAATAGCCAAGGCCAACATCGACTAGCGGTTGAATTTTCTCAGCTACTTTTTGATCGAGTTTGTCTTTGCCATCCTCGAAGAATTGCAGCGCTTCATCTAGGGTCATTTCTAAGATGTCCGCTATAGATTTTTCTCGGTAAGTAATTTCAAGCGTTTCGGATTTGTAGCGTTTCCCTTTGCATTGGTTGCAGGGTAAAGAAACATCTGCCATGAATTGCATGCTCACAGCAATCGATCCTTCTCCTTCGCATAGCTCACAGCGCCCTCCTTCTACATTAAATGAGAAAAAGCCCGGTTTAAAGCCTCTTAATTTAGCAAGTGGCTGTCTGGCAAAGAGCTCTCGGATATCGTCAAAGGCTTTTACATAGGTGATGGGGTTGCTGCGCGAAGATTTACCTATCGGATTTTGATCGATGAATTCGACGTGTCCGATGCGTTTGATATCGCCGCTTAGGCCATCACATTTACCTATTAGGTCACTGCTCAAGCCGAGTTCTTTGCGAACCAACGGATACAACAAGCGTTTGATGAGGGTAGATTTTCCTGAGCCTGAAACGCCGCTCACGCAAACGAGTTGTCCGAGCGGAAAACTGACGTCAAGATTTTTTAGGTTGTTTTGTCTGGCGCCATGCACCGTAAGTTGGCCAATGGCTTTTCTTTGGCGCGTTGGTATCGGAATCACCCTTTCGTTGTTGAGATAGCTAGCTGTGAGGGATTTGCTCTTTGCAAGGGCTTTGAAATCTCCTTGAAATACGAGATTGCCGCCATTTGAGCCTGCAAGTGGCCCAATATCAATAATTTGATCTGCTGCGCGCATCACCTCTTCTTCGTGCTCCACAACAATTACCGTGTTGCCTTGATCGCGCAGGGCTTGTAGCACACTAATTAGTTTGGCGGTGTCTCTGGGGTGTAGGCCAATGGAGGGTTCGTCTAGAATGTATAAGGACCCGACTAAACTTGAACCAATTGAAGTTGCCAATTGGATGCGTTGTGCTTCGCCGCCAGAAAGTGTATTTGATGTGCGATTTAAAGTGAGGTAGCCGAGTCCAACGCGTTTGAGGTAATCGAGTCTCGATTGAATTTCGGGAAGGATATGCTTAGTCAGTTGTTTGTCGTACTCAGACAGCTTCAGGTTTTGGAAATAAGCGTGTGCGTCATCCAAAGACAGCAAAACGATATCTTGAATGCTTTTTCCTTCAATTTTAACAAACGAGGCATCTTTTCTAAGGCGCGTTCCTTGGCAATCTGGGCAAATAGTTTTGCCTCGGTAGCGAGACAACAAAACTCTGTATTGAATTTTATAAGTCTGACTTTCAATGAATTTAAAGAATTTATTTAAACCAATGAAATAACTATTTCCCTCCCAAAGTAGTTGGTATTGAGCTGGGTTTAATTCTTGAATTGGCCGATGAATCGGAAAGTCGAATTTTTGCGCGTTATACAACAATTGGTCGAGGTATTCTTGCATGTTCTCGCCTTTCCAGGGT
>JBILTD010000190.1:0-3640 GCA_044371695.1 Crocinitomicaceae bacterium
AGTTGTGTGAGGTCCTCGGGGTTGTAGACCAAAATGCAAATTTTTTCAGGGCCTTGGTTGACTTCCCAGAGCACGCCTTCTGGTGCTTGAGCTTGGTATTGAATGTCGGGTTTGACGAAATTTTCTGGCGCTCCAGTAAAACAACGAATCTGAAAATCTGGTGTTTGCCCCTCGCTTAAAAAGGGAAGATAACCTTCTTCTATTTGCAACGGCACTTGTGCTGACATGTCAAAAACAAAGCCGCCTACCTTAAGTTGAACTTTAGCCATGGCCAATGGTATATTGGTACAGCTGGTCGATAAATGCGCTTAAATCTTGACGTGCATGGGTATCATCAATTTCATATTCGGCAAGAATTGCGGTAAGGATCTCATCATAGACTTTGCCGTCAGTAATCAGTTTGTAGATGAAAGTACCTAATTCGTTGAGAGTAAGGTATTGGTTGAAATCAGCGACGTTGTTACGAAGTGGAACTAACAAGATTTCAGAACCTACTTCTTTACATACAAAATGAGCCGCTTGGGCTTGAATTTCTTGGATGTACTGATTTTGCTGCATATGTAAAATTAAGCATTCTTTTGTAAGTTTACGGCTTCATGATGTCAAAACAAGCACCTCATTTCTGGTTTGAATGGATACTTTCTTCCTTGCAGGAAGGAAAAGTGGTTGAGATAACCGCAAAGGGCTGGAGTATGTGGCCAACTATAAAGCCAGGTACTTCAATTAGTATATCAAGAGTGGCTTTGTCTGAGTTGCAACCCGGTGATTTGATTGCTTTTATAAGGTCAGAACACTTTGTGGTACATAGAATAGAGGAAATTCAGAGCAATGGAGCCTATACTATTTATACGCGGGGTGATGCAAACTTGCGCAGAGATGAGCTCATAACCGAGCAGAATTTCTGTGGAAAGGTTATAAGTATAAATACGGAAGACCAATCCAAAAATAGCTATTCAAGAGAGATGCCTCGTATGTCAGCACGAATGAAAAACGCAATGGTGCAATTTTTTCAAATCAATTTGGCGAGGGCAAAAAAAATCCCGTCTCTTTTGAAACGGGATTGAAGCTTGTAAAGATGAGCTTACTTTATTTT
Source organism: Crocinitomicaceae bacterium (assembly GCA_044371695.1). Taxonomy (GTDB): domain Bacteria; phylum Bacteroidota; class Bacteroidia; order Flavobacteriales_D; family Crocinitomicaceae; genus UBA952. The sequence goes on from JBILTD010000190.1 coordinate 1,094, forward strand.
TGATCTAGAGTTAAATTTCTTGTAATTGACAAGCGCTTTAAAATAAATTTCCGCACCGCCAATACCAGCTGTAGCTTGGTTGAGTCTTGATGTGTTGGCGTCAAAGGATACACCAAAACGGAAGCGGTCTACTTTCATTCCGAAGGTGGCGATAACCGCATCTTTGTGACGGTAATATACTCCATAGTTGACGCAATTTGATTTATTGATACCAGTAATTTTTGAACCTTCTTTGATGGTGTTTTCAAACGTTACACCCGCAGTTAGACTATTGGTATTTCCTGCTTTGAAGAATAGTACATTAGGTTGGATTCTTAAATCTTTATTTCGAGTGGCTAAATCAGCACCTCCTTGAAGTACCATCTGCATATACATTTTATCTCCGGTAAATGACCAAGCCATCTTGGGTCTTACTAAGTGATTCACGGCATAGCCAAAATAGAGACTAGAACGCGTTTTAAGTTGGTGTTGAAAATATACACCGGCCCCGAGATCCATAGTTGCATAACTACCATTGATGCTATTTTCTACACTCGTTGTTTGATTGAAAATATTACCATCCCATTGGTTCTCCCAAGTCTGCGAGCCGCGATCAGAAGATTGCTGAATGAAACCCGGCGACATACCGATACTGAGCTTGTTGCGGCGGTCTAGTCCGATGGTGTAGTTGATTGGAATTGAAACACTCAGGGTTGTGAGGTTGGCGGTGCCAGTTTGGTCTGATAGTACACTGAAGCCCATTCCAAAAGAATTCACGTTGCCTAGGCTACCGCTTTCTTTAACCTTAAACTCACCATTAACAAAGTTTGTACGCATTCCGACACCCATGTCTGGGACGGTGAGCCACTGTGAGCGGTGATTAGCAAAGAAGCTCATGTCGTTTTGACCTGTAGCGACTGCTGCTGGATTATAAATCATTGCAGATTGCGACCAATTTGAAATGAGTCGGTCGTGTTGAGCATGGGCGCTGAGCGCGAGTAATGCTGTAATCGAAAGAATGAATTTACTTTTCATGTGCTTATCTGAATAGTGTCACGTTTCCTTTGCGAGTGCCCGAACGGCCATCGATAGTGCGGAAGTTTAAAATATAAGTGTAAGTAGCTGGGTTCAATGGCTTTCCTTTGAGGGTTCCATCCCATCCTTCGTGAATGTCTGTGGTTCTAAAAACTTGTTGTCCGTAACGATTGAAAACGCGCAAGTCAATTTCCGCTAGAGCACCACCTTCTTCAAAACCGTTAGCAAAATTCCCATCTTCGTCAACGTTGGTTAAAACGCGGAAGTAATCGTTTTCACCATCGCCATTTGGAGAGAAGGAATTAGGTAATTCAATTTTAACAAGGTTGGCAAAATTGACCGTAACTAAAACAGTGTCATAGGCATAACAACCATTTAGGCCATACTGCACCACATAATTGGTTGTATAAAAAGGTGTAACTGTAAGTGAGTCTCCTGCCAAACAAGTGATACAACCCTGGATACTATCTGCAGCAACTCCGCTCGGATACCAAGTGAGGTTACCACCCATTGGTGCACCTTCAGCATATAAATAAGCTTCTTGGAACATGTCAATTGTGGTGTCTGGAATTACAACATAAGCACCGGCCAAAGTATCAGAAATTGTAGTTGAAATTGTAGGCATTGGTAAAACCGTTACAAACTGTGAAATAGTACTCACAGCACCTTGAGCATTGGTTGCTGTCAAGGTGATTTGGAACGGGCTTGTAGTGCTTGCCGTGTTGAAACAAACTTGACCTGGGTTTTGACCAAAATAGCTAGAAGGCGTTCCTCCACTGAATTGCCAAGTGTAACTGAGGCCGTCGCCAGTTGAATTATTAACCAAAAAGATACAATCTCCTGCACAAAGAATGTTGTCTGAATCTGAAATGGTAAAGTTTGCACTAGGTGCCTGAGCAATGGAAAACAGCCCTAGGCAGCTGAATAGAATAAAGGATAAAGCTTTCATACGCTTGTTAAAGTTGTACAATAATACGAAAGTACGCAAAAAAGTTTCATTTACAGTGATTATTCCTTCTCGAGCAATACAATCACTTCTTGGGCGGCGTCAATGTCGTGGACACGAAATACAGCAGCACCCTTTATATAGGCCACTGTATTTAAAATACTAGTTCCGTTCAAAGCTTCTTCAGTATTGATATTCAGTTTTTTGGTAATCATTGATTTTCTTGAAACACCAATAAGCAGCGGGCAGCCTAAAATGTGAAGGTGCTCGAGTTGTTGTAATAATTGGTGATTTTCCTGAAGACTTTTGCCAAAGCCAAAACCGGGGTCAATTAATACATCTGTTACTCCCTTGTTTTTAAGTTCGACAAGTTTTTCCGAAAGAAAAGATAGCGCGTCTGTAACAATGCTTTTCTGAGCTAAAAAACTTTTGGCTTCATTGTTTTGTGCGGCTCGGTTGTAAGTGAGCACATAGGGGATTTTAGCCTGTGCCACCACTGTCCATAAATCTGGGTCATGCTGTCCTGCAGAAATGTCATTAATGAGGTCGCAGCCTTCTTGTATGCCAAACAGAGCTACAGCTGCATG
>JBILTD010000191.1:0-3614 GCA_044371695.1 Crocinitomicaceae bacterium
TGAAAAACGATCTTGAGACTCCGAATCTTGAAAAAATGTTTGGTAGCGTAAGATATAGCGCTCATAGGCCTCAACACTTGGCGCGGCGTCGCAAGACTTCAATTCAAGACTAGCTAATTCATAGAATCGTCGGGCTATGCTGAGACCGGATATTGCCCATTTTTCTGATAATTTGAGTTTCAGTTTAGGATCTGCAATACTCCAGCCCTTTTCAAATTGGCTTAAATAATAAAATGCGCTATCAGCATGTAGTGCAAAATCACTTTGGTAATAACTGGCTAAACCATAGTAAGCAGCCAAAGGATGTTTATCTAGATCCTGCCTAAAAAGAGAAAGGGCTGTTCCGAAATTATTTCGAGACAGCGCATCCATTCCTTTAAAGCTTTTTTGCTGCGCAAAGTAATTAGCTCCGTTGAAAAGCATTAATGAAATAATGAGCAAACCTTTGCGGATTTTCATTATTTAAGTGTCGCTTTTAAATTTGCCGGGATTTCGCAAACTGGAATCGGCAACATTTTGTGCATATTAGCACTATTCAATTTTCGATAAATTTCAAGAACCTCGATTTGGCGAGATTCTAATTGTGTTTCATCTCCGTTGAATTCCATGGCCCATTCAAGTTCGGGATAACTAGCACCAATTTGATCTTCATCAGAGCGACCATCTTCCCACAAGCCATCGGTTGGTTTGGCATCAAGAATAGACTGAACTACGCCTAAGTGTTCTGCCAACTTGAAAACCTCAGTTTTATAGAGGTCAGCAATCGGGCTAAGATCTACGCCGCCATCACCATATTTGGTGTAAAAGCCAACGCCGAAATCTTCAACTTTATTACCTGTACCTGCTACCAAACAGCCATTTGATTGTGCAATTGCGTAAAGCGTGGTCATGCGAAGGCGAGCTCGGGTATTGGCTAAAGCTAAATGATTCTGAGCAGGATCAAGACCAAGTGTCGATTCTAATAGACCAAAACTTTGGGTGAGGTCAATCTGAAGTAAACTGACATTAGAATGCGCATTTTGCAGGGCTTGCATTTGCTCTAGGCCCCTGTTTAGCTCTGCTTCGGTTTGCCTAATTGGCATATTGATGAGGATCGTTTTTGAACCAGTCAGGGCACATAAACTTGCGGTAAGTGCAGAGTCTATGCCACCTGAGACACCTACAACAAAACCTTGTGCCTTGGCCTTACTTTGATAGTTTCTCAACCAATTGACAATATGCTCAGCAAGTGCATGCATCTTAAAATAACAACGTTAATTTTAGATTAGCTTGATTCATGGTCGCTTTATTTCGGAAATAAACAGGATTTGCATCCGGACCCTGAGTAAAGAGCGTGTAATTATCTTCATTGGTGGTTAAATGCAAGGGCATAAAGCCATATTGATAACCAAGTTCAGCAAGCAAACAAGTTGAACCCGTAAAATTCCATTCTGCACCCAAACTAATGAATAGACCTGCATTGTAAAAAAACAAATCTTTTTTTACGCTCATTGCGGTATTTAATCTGTAATCATTGATATCGTTGATATCATTAAAATTTGTTGAGGTAAAACCTTTATCGTCAACGGTATTGGAAAGTAAAAAACGATTTTGAATACCAAACTTAACAACACCGCGATAATCACCGATAAAATCGGTGCGGAAGGCCATACCGATAGGCAGACCAAGATAAAGTGGTTTGTATGTCCGCTCTATTAGACGGTAATATTGATCAGTTGATACCGTTTCTTTTTGGATTTTAATTTCCTGGTCAGTAAATCGATAAAAAACGTTTGTACCTGTAACTTTATAATTGAAGCGCTCAAGATTGAATTCAAGCCCCCCGATAAATGCTATGTTTTGTGATTCCTTAGCAGCCTTAAGAAAGTTTATCCCGACTGAAGTACTCAAGCCCGGATCCGCTTCAAGAAACGAGGTACCCATCTTTAAAAAATTACCTCCTACTGAGGCAGTAATTCCACCCTGCAGTTTTTTCTCAGCAACTGCTTGACCGAATGAATAATGCGAGAATACTGCCAATGAGCAGCAAAAAAGCAAGTGTTGAAGCTGGTTTGATTTCATGTTGTCTGATAAATGTTAATTTTGAACAAAAATAATAATATTCATGATACGCGGCCTTGGACTAGTTGCTTTACTCTGCTTGCTTTTCGCTTGCCGACAAGACCCATACGATGTCGATACGGAACAGGTTACAATTGACTTGAAAGCTTTGAATTTCGATTCAACTTTACGTGCACAACCCGACCAAAAATTAAGCCAATTCATAAAGGTTATTCAAAAACAAGATAACGAAGCACTAGAGTTCTGTCTTCCCTATGCACTACAAATACCTTTGAGGCCCGACTCAACTTTTCATAGCGCCCTTAAGGCCAATGTCAATAATCCGTTTAACAGACAAGCATATTCGGCACTCGATACCCTTCAAATTTGGCGAAAGCAAGTAACTTCAGAAGTAACAACAGCTTTCAAAAGATTAAAAGTCTTAGCTCCTGCGCTTCCTATACCGAAGCAAATATATTTTGCCTACACGCAATTTGCGGCAAGTGCTTATTGTTCTGACAAAACAATTGTGATTGGACAAGAACGTTATTTAGGTCCTAAACACCCCGTAATCCAAATGTTGCCTGAGCAGCAATTTTTCCAATGGATTAAAAAAGGTTTAGCTCCAGAGTATGCATCTACCGATGCCATCTTAGTTTGGCTGAGTACACAACTGATCAAACAAACGGATGAGAATTTTGCCAGTGAAATGATTCGTTGGGGGAAATTATTGGCCATTCTTGATCTATTGCTTCCTGAAAAATCGGTAGCTACTAAATTGAGATATGATCAAAAATCTTACGAATGGGCTGTCGCCTCTGAGGCCAAATTCTGGAGATATTTGGTAGAACAACAACTTCTGTTCAAAACTGATCAAGAACTCAATATGAACTTATTGAATGAAGGCCCCTACTCGATTGGTCTTCCGCAGGAAAGTCCAGACCGCATGGGTCGTTTCTTAGGCTATCAAATAGTCAAACAATATATAGATGCTGAACAACCGAGCATTCAAGAATTGATCAATAAGCCCTACAATCAAATTTTACAAAAATACCAAGTACCAAAATGAGCGAGCAAATCTCCAAAACTTCAGAAATTAGTATCCAAGTTGGTCTCAATGAGAACCTACTACCACTGCGCATGCTTTGGTCTGCAAGCGATGGACAAATCAAAGATGCTGAGGCAGCCGCATTCTTACTTTCCATATGGGACCCAAAGGAGAAAAACACCATGAAAATTGACCTCTGGACCAAAGACATGACCATTGAGGAAATGAAACAGTTTTTTCACCAAACTCTCCTGACCCTGGCTGACACTTTTGAACGCGCCACCGGAGAGCACCTTATTTCTGAAGACCTCCGTGATTACTGCTATCATTTTGCAGATAAAATGAACATCCTGCCCGAATAATGAAAACCGTTATTCGAAAAATGGGAGCTCAATTTGGAGACCCCATCAACTATTATGTAAGGATTGATGAGCAGCAAATTTCGCTCAATTCATTGATCGGTCAACATATTCAACTTCAATTTACAGGGCAGATTTTTTGTCAAGAATGTAATAAGAAAATTAAT
>JBILTD010000192.1:0-3598 GCA_044371695.1 Crocinitomicaceae bacterium
CATTAAGATGCCATTTATTCCTTTTGTGGTGGGTTATAGCATGCAAACACCTGGGTGGGATCTTGCTTTTACAGAGCTTAAAGTTGGTGACTTTGTAAAAATTGAAATTCCGGCAGCACTTGCCTATGGAGCAAAAGGTATCAAAAATATTATTGAGCCGAATACTGATAATTGGTTGTTCGTCAAAATTATTTCGAAAGTTGCACCAAGTATAGATTCAGATGGCATCAGAAGCTGGAGACTAGCCAAAGGTGAACCTTTTGATTTAGCCTCCGACTCAGAGAAAGAAATCGCCTATGAGTTTATTGCTTCGACGCCAAATAGACCTAACGCTATTAACGCAAGGAAATTTCCTTTACGCTTTGTTCCTGGCCAAAAAACTGCAGTTCCTGGCCTGAGAAAAATCCTCAAAAATGCACTTAAAGGAGAAAGATATTATATCATTTTGAGTCCGAATCAGGCCTATGGAAGAAAAGGATACAGCAATGTTATTGGGCCAAATGAATCGGTTTTCTTTCTAGTTGATATCCTAGGGGTCAGGTCCATTTCATAAGAAATCTGTAAATTTGCACTGAAATTACCGTTTTGCAGAAAGTCGTCCTTCTTCTTAGTATTTGCATCCTTGTTGCTTCCTCCTTGCAAGCTCAGCGTGCGCTTGATACCATCGAAACAGAGGTTGGTAAAATTGTTTTGTATAGCAACAAAACATGGTCTTTCCTGCAGGTTTCTACTTTTGATGGCATCATGAATCCGCGTATTCATCAAGAAATGTTGGCGCAAGACCCAAGTTTCAAGCACCCGTGGTCCAACGATGTTTGTTTTACAAGCCGTAACGATATGTCAAAGCTTAAAGACACCCTTTGGCTCTGCGTCAACGACGACTACGATCAGAATTTTCATATGCCAGCCCCAGGTCTTGTTACTTCTCGCTATGGCCCTCGTAATGGAAGAAGCCACAATGGCATTGATATCGATTTGGAAACAGGAGACACCGTATACGCAACTTGGTCAGGAAAAGTCCGCTACGCTAAATACAACGACGGCGGCTATGGCAACTTAGTTATCATTCGTCATCCGAACGGCCTTGAAACGCTATATGCTCACCTTAGTAAATTTTTAGTTTACCCTGATCAAGATATCGTTGCCGGAGAACCAATTGGATTGGGAGGAAATACAGGAAGGTCATATGGATCTCATTTACATTACGAAATTCGTTTTTACGATGTACCAATGAACCCAGAAGAAGTCATTGACTTCTCGAAAAAAGAACTCAAAAACGAGAATTTGTTTGTTCACAAGGGCTTATTTAGACCTGGCGCAAAACCTTCTGATTACTACGAAGATCACCCGACAGAGGTCATTCAAGCGCCTGTTGTAGTGCGCACCCCTCAAGTACGCTATTACAAAGTTAGGCCAGGAGATACCCTTACAGAAATCGCAGCCCGAAATGGAACCACTGTTTCTCAATTGTGTCAATTAAACGGAATCAAACCCACTTCTGTGCTCCAAGTAGGGCGCAGCATAAGAGTCAAGTAACATGAAATATTTATTGATCATACCTTTCCTTTTCTTAGGACTCAGCGCTTGCTCTGATTATGCAAAAATCTTAAAAGGTGCCGATTACAGTCAAAAGTTTGTAACAGCCAACGAACTTTACGAAGAAAAAGAATACGATAAAGCAATTGTACTTTACGAGCAAATCTACCAACACGCACCTAAATCGGGTGAAGGAGAAGTTGCTTATTACCGCATGGCTACTTCTTACTATGCGCTGGAAGATTACTACATGGCACAATATTACTACAGCTCGTACATGCAACGCTTTCCTTTTTCAGATAAAGCTGAAGAAGTGATGTTCATGGTGGCCATGTGTTCTGTAAAAAATTCCCCAGAATACAGTCTTGATCAAACTGAAACAGAACTTGCAATTAGCAATGTCCAACAATTCGTAGACCGTTACCCGGGTTCATTTCTTATTGACTCTTGCAACCTCATTATCGATCAATTGCGTTTCAAGCTAGAACTCAAAGAATACGAAGCAGTTGCACTCTATGACCGTACAGAAAACTACAAGGCTGCGGTTGCTGCTGGTGAAATTTTCATGGAGCACTATAGCCGTTCAAAATTTTTAGAAGAAGTGCACTATATGGTCGTTAAAAACTCGTATTTAATGACCATTAATAGCATTGAAAGTAAAAAAAGTGAGCGCAGCTCACAAACTATTGAAAGATTCCGTAACTTTGCGATTCGCTACGCTTCTTCGACGTATCTAAAAGAATTAGAAAACTACGCAGCAGCGCTCGAAAAAATTAAATAAAATACACATGAGTTTCAAAAACACAACAGCAGAACGTACAACCGTTACCCGTGATACCATCTTAGTTGAAGAAAAAACAGGTAACATTTACGAATCTTTGGTGGCTATCTCTAAAAGAGCCAATCAAATTTCTACTGAACTCAAAGAGGAATTGACCCAAAAATTGCAAGAATTTGCAACACACACCGATAACCTCGAAGAAATTTTTGAAAACCGCGAGCAAATCGAGATTTCTAAGCATTACGAAAAAATGCCTAAGCCAACTGCTATTGCTATGGAAGAGTTGCTCGAAGAAAAAATCTACCTCCGCAAACCTGAGGCCTTGCAATAAGCATGTTTGGTAAGCGCATCCTTCTTGGTATTACAGGAGGTATTGCCGCCTACAAAACTGCCTCTTTGGTTCGCTTGCTCAAAAAGAGCGGCGCTGAAGTTCGTTGCGTTTTAACGCCGTCTGCTTCTTCTTTTATTAGTCCGCTTGTTCTGGCCACCCTTTCTGAAAATCAGGTTCACATCGAATTTTGGAATAAAGAAACAGGCCAATGGAATAACCATGTAGAATTGGCCTTATGGGCAGACCTCATGCTGATTGCTCCCGCTACGGCGAACTCGGTTTCAAAAATGGCCAATGGTGCCTGTGACAATCTTTTACTTGCTTGTTATCTTTCCTTAAAATGCCCCTGTATTATTGCGCCGGCCATGGATCTAGATATGTATCAGCACCCGAGCTTTAAAAGAAACCTTCAAACGCTTATTTCAGATAAAGTAACCGTTATTCCGGCCACTTTTGGCGCTTTAGCGAGTGGCCTAGAAGGTCAAGGCAGGATGGAAGAACCTGAAAATATCTTGAGCTTTGTTCAAGCGTTTTTCAAGCAAACAGCTTCTGAGCCAACTAACAAGAAGCGCCTGCTCATCACAGCAGGGCCAACCCTTGAGCACCTAGATCCTGTGCGTTATATTTCAAATCATTCAACTGGGGCAATGGGTTTTGCGCTTGCCAAGGCTGCTCTAATGAAAGGATATGAAGTATTGATGATTACAGGACCAAGCCATTATGAATTACAGCATCCTAACTTTCAAAGAATCGATGTGAAAAGTGCCGAACAGATGCTAGCTGCGGTTCAAACACATTGGTCTGCAATGGATCTCGGTATATTTACGGCTGCTGTTGCTGATTATCGAGTAACAAATGTAGCGTCAGAAAAAATCAAGAAATCAGCTACTGAACTCCGCCTTGATTTGATCAAAAACCCTGATATTTTGGCATGGGCTTCTGCAAACAGA
>JBILTD010000193.1:0-3579 GCA_044371695.1 Crocinitomicaceae bacterium
GAAAATGTCATTTTAGTTGAACTTGATTTTCCACGTTCTGTACCTCAAACTGAAGCAATCAAAGCACAAAATCGTGGTTTACAACAGCAATTTGGCGTACGCGGCTATCCTACTTGCTGGTTTGTAAAACCAGAAAAAATGTCAGATGGCAAAATGAATCTTGCGCCACTTGGTTCAAAAGGATATGAAGCCGGCGGCCCAGCAAACTGGATCAACGGTGCAAATACCATGATTCATCCGAACTAAAAAGCAGTATTTAGAATGATTTAGTCGAATTTCAATCCTGAAAATTCGTCGTAATTAAAACCCCTGGATGCCAAGAAGCGAAACAACTTTTGCTTGCGCATCCAGGGGTCTTTTTCTTTCTGGAGTTCTTGCCATTTGCGCTGGGCTACATTTTGTAGAATTCCAAAATAATCTTCAGTATCATACATGTCGTGAATGGCCTGTTGTATGACTTCTCGATCGATATGCTTCAGTTGTAAGCCTTGTTTGATCTTATTTACTCCCCAGTATTTAATGCGCAATTTACCAATAGCGTAGGCACGCGCAAAACGCGCATCGTCTAGAAACTTATTATCTATCAGGGAGTTAATAATTTGAATAACCTCACCTTCTTGAGCGCCCAAGCGCTTGAGTTTTTCAAGCACTTCATGGCTACAACGCTCCTGATAAGCACAAAATGCCTCAGATTTCTGAAGCATTTGTGTGAGGTCATAAGCGCGAGGCGCGGTCATTACAAGGGGATTTCGTTGTTTTCTTTATCGACAAAAGTATATTGGAGTAAGTGGTGGGCTGTTACGCCGCGCACTGGAATCCATTTTTTGTATTTAAAAAACCAACGTAGCTGTCTGCTCATGAGGCCTTTTTTGAAAAAGGCTTCAAGATATGGATGAACGAGCAACGTTACACCACTCAAGCGTCTGTCATTAATCAGGTAGTCGAGATTAGTTTCGATTTCTTCAGCAAATAAAATGCTGGCCTGTACCTCGCCGCTACCGTTACAAGTTGGGCATGTTTCGGCTGTTTGGATATCGGTTTCTGGGCGAACCCTTTGACGCGTAATCTCGATGATGCCAAATTTAGAAGGTGGAATCATGTTGTGCTTAGCACGGTCTGACTTCATGAATTCCTTCATTTTGTCATAGAGAATCTTGTTGTTCTCGCGGTCATGCATGTCGATGAAATCGACGCAAATAATGCCGCCCATGTCGCGCAGTTGCAACACGCGAGCAACTTCTTCGGCCGCCTCAATGTTGGTGGCAAGGGCATTCGACTCTTGGCCGTCAGCTCCTTTACGGTTTCCGCTATTGACATCAATAACGTGCATCGCTTCGGTGTGCTCAATGATGAGATAGCCACCACTAGGAAGTGGAACCTTCTTGCCAAAAAGTGTTTTGATTTGCTTGTTAATGCCAAAGCGCTCAAATATGGCTACACGGTTATCGTAATTTCTGACGATTTTTTCGCGGCCTGGGGCAATTTCAGCAATGTAATCCTTCATTTGGATGGCCATTGCTTCGTCATTTACATGGATATTTGTAAAATTACCATTGAGCAAATCGCGCAGAATGGAATTCGTGGTATTAAGTTCTCCGAGTACGCGTTTTGGGGGTTGTGCCCCTTTCAAATTTGCGTGAAGAGTGCGCCATTTTTCGAGTAAGTTCGAAAGGTCTGTTTCGAGGTCTGCCGTTGACTTATTTTCTGCAACAGTACGAATAATGACACCAAAGTTTTTTGGTTTAATGCGATCCATGAGTTCTTTCAGACGCTCCTTTTCAGCAGTATCTTTAATTTTTTGACTCACAGAAATTTTATCTGAGAAAGGCACGAGTACGAGGTAACGGCCAGCAAGGGTAACTTCAGAACTTAAGCGTGGTCCTTTTTGAGAAATCGGTTCTTTGGCAACCTGAACCAGGATAGCTTGAGAAGAAGAAAGTATGTTAGATACTTTGCCTTCTTTTGGGATTTCTTTTTCTAGCTTAAAGTATTGAAGATCTGCTACATTTTGTTTTCCAGCTACGCTGTCTTTTACATATTTTGAAAAGGAAACGTATTGGGGGCCGAGGTCATGGTAATGCAAAAATGCATCTTTGTCATAACCGACGTCCACAAAAGCAGCATTGAGTCCATTTGCTACGCGTCGTACTCGTCCTAAATAGATGTCGCCTACAGAGAAGTCAGTGTTGCCGCGATCTTCGTGCAACTCAATTAACTTCCCGTCGCGCAGCAATGCTATCCAGACGCCGTTTGAACGTGCGTCTACAACGAGTTCTAAATTCACTTGAAATTATTTACAGGATGAAACAATGAAAGCTCAAAGAAAAATCAATGAGCTCTCTATGCGTTTACATATGAAAGAAGAAATTATTTTTTCTTCTTGTGGCGATTTTTTCTAAGTCTTTTTTTACGCTTGTGCGTCGCCATCTTGTGTCTTTTTCTTTTTTTACCGCTTGGCATAATGAGTATATTATATGTTTAGTACTTTGTTACAAAAAAAATGCACCCCCGCAAAGGGAGTGCAAAGGTAATACAAATTTCAGTAAAAAAGAAATCTTATTTCACCTGAACCTTGTTCTTCACTTCGTCAACGAAAGTTTTAGAAGGTTTGAAGGAAGGGATGTTGTGTGCCGGGATGATGATCGTGGTGTTTTTTGAGATATTGCGACCTGTTTTTTGAGCGCGTTCTTTCACTACGAAACTTCCAAACCCACGTAAGTACACATTTTTTCCGTCAGCCATAGAAGCTTTGATGTTGTTCATAAAAGCCTCTACTGCACGAAGTGCCTCTGCTCTTTCCAATCCGGTTTCTTCTGCAATATTTGCAACGATATCCGCTTTTGTCATATCTCTTTGGTTAATTGATTAGGTGATTAAATGCGGCGCAAAAATACTTCACAGAAACATTATATGCGTAATTTTCCATGAATTTTTCTGAAATATTATGCACGCACTAAGTCAGGTCTTGATCAAATGGTATGAAAATCACCAGCGTAACTTGCCCTGGAGACACACCAAAGATCCTTATCAAATATGGCTTAGCGAGGTAATTTTGCAACAAACTCGGGTCGATCAGGGCCTGCCTTATTACAACAAATTTGTTAGTGCTTTTCCGAGCATTCATGCATTAGCAAACGCTAGCGAACAAGAAGTTTTGAGTCTTTGGCAGGGTCTTGGTTATTATAGCCGCGGGAGAAATCTACATGCAACGGCTCAAATCATAAGCCAAAATTACAATGGCAAATTCCCAGAAAGTTATCAAGGCCTGCTTCAGCTGAAAGGCATTGGACCGTATACCGCTGCAGCTATTGCCTCATTTGCCTTTGACTTGCCGCATGCCGTTGTAGATGGGAATGTTTACAGAGTCCTGAGTAGATATTTTGGGATTGATTTAGCCACCAATTCCACAGCAGGAAAAAAGACTTTCGAAAAAATTGCTGCGGAAATATTGGACCCCAAACAAGCGGCTCAACACAACCAAGCCATCATGGAATTTGGTGCATTGCAATGCAAACCGGTTTCGCCAAATTGTGAGGTTTGCCCATTGAATAACTCTTGTGCGGCTTTTTCAGAAGGGAA
>JBILTD010000194.1:0-3570 GCA_044371695.1 Crocinitomicaceae bacterium
GACGCCGTTCTTAAAGCAGACTTTATGTTGGCTACAGGCGGTCGTCTGTCAGGCAAATTGTCTAAAAGCAACACTTTGATTGGTAACACTGACCAACTTTTTATTGAGGAGGGAGCAGTTGTTGAAGGCGCAATTTTAAATACAAAAACTGGTCCTATTTATATTGGGAAAAATGTCGAAATCATGGAAGGCGCTTTGTTGCGAGGTCCCTTAGCCATTCTTGATGGTGCCGTTATTAAAATGGGTGCCAAAATTTACGGCGGCACGACCATTGGCCCAGAATGCCGCATCGGAGGTGAGGTCAGCAACAGTATTTTTTACGGCTATACCAACAAAGGTCACGATGGCTTTATTGGAAACGCCTTACTTGGCGAATGGTGTAATCTTGGCGCAGATACCAATTGCTCCAATCTTAAAAACAACTACGGCTTGGTCAATACCTACAGCTATGAACACCAAGCGCAAATCAAAACGCCTTTGCAGTTCATGGGAGTTTGTATGGGTGATCACTCTAAAACAGCCATCAATGTGCAACTGAATACGGCGACGGTTATTGGCGTTTCTGCCAATATTTTCAGCAGTGGCTTTCCCGATAAATTTATTCCTTCTTTTTCTTGGGTGAGCGATGCGCAAACCGATGCATTTCAACTCAGCAAGGCCATAGAAGCTGCAAAAGCCATGATGTCCAGAAGAAAAATAGATTTTACAGCCGCTGATCAAGAAATTTTTGAAACGCTTTCCAAACAAGTCGACTAGCCTATCCTGTACTGACTTTTTAGCAGTACCGTTCTTTTGGCATATTCCTTGAAACCTAACCTGTAAATTAAAACAAGCGGGCTTTTGTCAGACAAGTACTTTACTTTCTGCCAAACTGTCCGATACTTTTCAATATTATGAGCGAATTATTTGACCACGGTTTTTTCGGTATGTCGGGCTACGATTCAGACGCTGAATTTATTCCACTAATTACTGCCGAAGAAGAAGAACACATGAACAAGCAAGAGTTCCCAGACGAGCTCCCAATCTTGCCTTTGCGCAACAATGTGTTGTTTCCAGGTGTGGTTATCCCAATTACCGTTGGCCGCGACAAAAGCATCAAATTGATCCAAGAAGCTAATAAAGGCTCTAAGATTATTGGTGTGGTTTCTCAAAAAAATCAAGATGTAGAGGCGCCTCAATTTTCTGATCTTCATCAAGTTGGAACTGTTGCCCAGATCATTCGCTTGCTCAAAATGCCAGACGGTAGTTCTACAGTCATTATCCAAGGTAAGCGTCGTTTTGAAATGCTACAAGCTACGCAAACAGAACCTTACATGAAAGCAAAAGTCAAGGTACTTTCCGAGATGCCCCTTGACCCTGCCAATAAAGAACTAGAGGTAATGTTTAGCACCATCAAAGACCTCGCCTTACAAATCATTAGAGAAAGTCCAAACATTCCATCCGAAGCGCAATTTGCCATTGGCAACATTGATAGCCCAACGTTTTTAGTCAATTTCATTTCCTCCAACATGAATGCCGATGTTTCTAAGAAACAGGCTATGCTCGAAGAAATGGACATGAAAAAACGCGTGCTTTTGGTACTCGAGCACCTCACGGCAGAAGTACAACTGCTCGAGATGAAAAACGAAATTCAAAACCGCGTGCGCAAAGACCTCGACAAACAACAACGCGAGTACTTTTTGCACCAACAAATGCGCACCATCCAAGACGAACTCGGAGACAACCCACAAATCCAAGACGTCCGCGAACTCGAACAGCGCGCACTCTCTAAAAAATGGGACGACCGCGTTTCCAAGCTTTTTCAAAAAGAACTCGACAAATTGCAGCGCATGAATCCGCAAGGAGCGGAATACACCGTGCAACTCAACTACCTCGATCTTTTACTTGACTTACCTTGGGGTGAATTCACCACCGACCTACTCGATCTTAAAAGAGCCAAAAAAATCTTAGAACGCGATCATTTTGGCCTTGAAAAGGTCAAAGAACGTATCCTTGAATATTTAGCCGTACTCAAATTAAAAGGCAATATGAAAGCGCCAATCTTATGCTTCTATGGGCCTCCAGGAGTTGGTAAAACCTCTTTAGGCAAATCGATTGCCGAAGCATTGGGCAGAAAATACGTCCGCATGTCTTTGGGTGGCCTCCATGATGAAGCTGAAATCAGAGGGCACCGTAAAACCTATATTGGCGCCATGCCAGGGCGCATCATGCAAAACCTCAAGAAATCAGAATCAGCCAACCCAGTATTTGTCCTTGACGAAATCGACAAATTGGGGCGTAGCAATCACGGCGACCCTTCTTCTGCCCTACTTGAAGTCCTTGATCCTGAGCAAAATGGCAATTTCTATGACAACTACATAGAAACCGAATTTGATCTATCAAAAGTCTTATTTATTGCTACTGCCAACAACCTGTCTCAAATTCAGGGGCCATTACTAGACCGCATGGAAATCATTGAAGTCAATGGTTATACCCTTGAAGAAAAGGTAGAAATTGCCAAAAGACACCTTTTACCCAAACAATTAGCCGCACACGGCATCACCAAAAAAGACCTCGACCTCGACAAAAAAATCTGGCAAAAAATCATTGAGTCCTACACCTTTGAATCTGGTGTGAGAGGCCTCGATAAAATTGTTGCCAAATTGGTGCGCAACCGAGCACGCCAAATAGCCATGGAAGAAACTTTTGGAACCAGCATTCAAGAAAACGACCTCTTTGACTTTTTAGGCGCAGGCAGAACGCGCACCAAATACGACAACAATGAGGTAGCTGGTGTAGTAACAGGCTTGGCCTGGACAGCAGCCGGCGGAGATATCTTATTTATTGAATCCTTGATTTCTAAAGGAGCAGGAAAACTCACACTGACCGGTAATCTCGGAGACGTCATGAAAGAATCTGCGGTTATTGCTCTTGAGTTTCTGAAGAGTAATCATCATTTACTCAACCTAGACGCCGCACTTTTCAATGCCTACAACGTGCATGTCCACGTGCCTGAAGGTGCCACTCCAAAAGATGGCCCAAGCGCAGGTATCACGATGCTCACAGCCCTGGCCTCTTTATTTACACAACGCAGGGTGCGCAAAAACCTAGCAATGTCTGGTGAAATCACACTCAGAGGTGAAGTCTTACCTGTAGGAGGTATCAAAGAAAAAATATTAGCTGCTAAGCGGGCTGGTATCAAAGAAATCATTTTGTGCGCCAAGAACAAACAAGATGTCGATGAAATTCCGGCACAATACCTAAAGGGTTTGCAATTCCATTTCGTAGAAAAAATGCAACAAGTCCTTGAATTGGCACTACTCACAGAGAAGGTCAAAGATCCTAAAAAGCTAGAGCTAACTGCTGTCCATGACAAAAGCGCAAAATAATACCGCAATGCAAGGCCCACTCATTGTCTTTGACGGTGTTTGTGTGCTTTGTAATCGTTGGGTAAATTTTATTCTTAAAGCAGACCAAAAGCAAGTTTTTACCTTTTCAAGTTACCAAGGCTTACCTTCATACATTTCGAAGGAGGGTGTCTCTATTCCTCTTGAGCACAGTATTGCGCTTTATGACAACGGCGCGTGGTTC
>JBILTD010000044.1:0-11050 GCA_044371695.1 Crocinitomicaceae bacterium
AACTGAACTTTTCTGCTTCCATATTTATACATCTTTAGTTGTTGGTTCGTCTTCAAAGAGAATGCGTACTGACGGCCCGTAGTCGTCATCGAATTGCCCATTTTTAGTAGCCCAGAAGAAAAATCCTAGAAAAAAAGCCGCAATGACAAGACTAATTGTGAGCATAAGGTATACGATTCCCATAGTGCAAATTTCACGATGAAAAGCGGCAATAAGAATGACACGCGTTTTTGAAAAAAACTGATTTATATCAGCTTTTGAACAGCCTTCGGAATTTGAGTTGAACCAAGATGGTACTCAAGGCGACAATTGTTATAGAACTGACAGGCATGAATATCGCTGCAAATAAAGGTGTCAGTTGCCCTGTGACGGCAAAACTGAGGCCAAAAATATTATAGCTCAAGGAAAATGCCAGACAAATTTGCAAAACACGTTTGGCGTAACGACCCAAACGGACAAGCTCGGGAAGTTTGTCTAAATATTTGGCATCAAGTATGGCGTCGGAGCTTGGAGTAAATCGAAACATATCCTCTGATAAGGCAATACCCACCTCGGCTAAGCCCAGTGCGCCAACATCATTGAGTCCGTCACCAATAAAGAGTATTTTTTTTCCTTCTTGCTGCCATTTTTGAATCATTTGCGCTTTGTCTTGAGGTTTCAGGTTGAAATGCAGGTTTTCACTTTTAAAACCTAAGTCAATGAGCATTGGTGCATCAAGATTTTGATCTCCGGAGAGTACAAAGCAATGATTCGCTTGAAATTGATTTAATATGCGTTGAATGGCTCCAGCTCTCCATGAACTTTTGAAAACGAGCTGCGCATTTTTATCGTTGTGTTTTAAATAGAGCTCGTTACCCATGTTTTCGCCTAATCCAGTAAAATGTGCTGAACCTAATTGATAGCTTTCACCGCCAAAAACACCGGTCATGCCTTCTCCTTTTGTTTCGGTAATGTATTCAAGATCAACACTATGAATGTTTTCATTTTGAGCCGCAAATGCTCTTGAAAAAGGGTGTGTCGAATGTCGGGCTAAATTCACAAGAATAGCAAAAGACCGCTCGTCTAGATCGTTGTATTTGAAATCTATCAGATAACTGTTAGGATCAGTGAGTGTACCAGTTTTGTCTAGAACAATGGTATCAATGGATGTAAGGGCCTCGACTACCGTTACATTTTTTAAGTACAAGCCTGATTTACCAAGTGCTCTTAAAGTATTGCCCAATGTAAAAGGTGCTGAAAGCGCAAGGGCACAAGGGCACGCAACGATGAGAACTGAAACTACAACTTTAAAAATGAGCGCAGTATCTATGAAATACCAAGCCAAGCCGCTTCCGAGCGCAATTAGTAGTAAAACCACCAAAAAGTACTGGGCAATTCTATCTTGGTAACGAATCAGTTGATTGCTTGGAATTTTGTTTCTGGTTTCATTCCATAATTGAGTTAAGTGGCTCCGGTTGGTGAGTGCTTTTACTTCTAATTGCGCAGCAAGCCCTTGAATTTGACCGCCGGCATAAACTAAATCTCCTTTAAAAATATGGGTGGGCACTGCCTCGCCAGTTACAAAACTGTAATCTACATAAGCCTCTTCACTCAATAAAAAGCTATCACAAGGAATGATTTCTTCATTTCTAATGAGCATGATATCACCCACAACTAATTGCTCTACGCTCACAATATTTTTAACTTGGCCCTCCATGCGTTGAACCGCAACCGGAAAAAAACTGGTGTAGTCTCGATCGAAAGCCAGTGATGAATAGGTCACACTTTGAAACCATTTCCCGATCAATAAAAAAAAGATAAAGCCCGCAAAACTATCCATGTAACCGGCACCTTGCCAAGAGAAAATCTGAATCAGACTCTGTAAATAAAGGGCAATGATACCGATGGTGATAGGGACATCGAGATTGATAACATTAGAACGCAAGGCTTTAAATGCCGAAATAAAGTAGTCCTTGGCGGAAAATAGCAGTACCGGGATACTCACCAAAAAGCTCAATACAGAAGTAAAGTTTCGGAAGTTCGGGTTATCTCGGCCTAAGCCAAAATATTCAGGGGTGCTCCAAAGCATAATGGATCCGAAGGCAAAGCCCGCAATGCCAAGCTGGATTAAAAATGTATATTTTCTTTTTTTGCTTTCGCCCTCAACCCTGCTAAAGTCTGGTTCATAACCAATGTATTGGAGGAGCGTAGCGAGTTCAGAAAAAGTCAGCTCAGGTGAAAAGGTAATTGCGGCCTCTTTTCTAGCAAAATGCACCTGAACTTGGCGCACTCGAGGTTCAATTTTATGAAGGTTTTCTAATAAATATATACAAGATGAACAATGAATACTCGGCAGTGATAAGGTGACCTTGATTTGCTGGTCATTTTTAAACTGAATAAATCTATCTTGGATTTCTGGAAGATCCAAAAAAGCAAATTGATCTGCGCGTTCCTTTCTTGGCTTTGTGCCGGCCATAGGTTCATAGCTGTAAAAAGAACCAAGATTGTTTTGTTGAAGTATTTGATAGACGTTAGCACAGCCATTACAGCAAAATTCGTGCTCAGCTTGTTTGATTGGTCTGAGCGGAAGTTGATCCCCACAATGGTAACAATGCTGCTGGCTCAAATTGTTGCTGAAAATAAGGGTTTATTAAATTGATGCCCATGTAAATCGAGGTCAAAGGCCATGCAAACATTGCGCACAAAAGCAAAGCCCTTTGGCAAAATTTGCAAGCCATTTTGATTTCGACTCACAAGGCCATCTTTCTCCAGTTCTCGGAGTCTAGAAATAATGGGCTTGTAAAACCCAGTGTCGAGCAAGTTTTGCTCCCAGGTTGTTTCAAAATGACACATGAGGTCAAGGATGTGTCTTCGTATGAGAAGTTCTTCTTCATTTAAAAAGTGACCTCTAAAAATAGCTAAATCCCCAGCTGCGATTCGCGCTTGATATTGTTCTACACTTTTTTCATTTTGTGCGAAAGCTTGCCAAGCATCTGAAATGGCAGACATGCCCAAGCCAATCATAAGATCCGTCTGACGTTGTGTATAGCCCATAAAATTGCGGTGCAATTGTTTCTTTTGAAAAGCAGCTGCTAACGCGTCGCCAGGCAGTGCAAAGTGATCCATTCCAACCGCAAGATAACCAGCATCTAGCAGCAATTCATAAGCCATTTCGTAAAGCGCGCGTTTTTGGCCGTCTTGTGGTAAATTGTTTTCGTCGTAGCCTCTTTGACCTGTGCCTTTTACCCAGGGCACATGTGCATAACCATAAAGTGCAATCCGTTCGGGCTTCAGCGCTATGGTTTGTTCAATCGTGCCCTTAAAACCCTCCAAATTTTGAAAGGGTAAGCCATACACTAAATCATGATTGACACTGGTATAACCAATGTTTTTTGCCAATAAGTGAACGGCCTGAACTTGTTTGAAGGTTTGAACTCTGTTAATAGCTATTTGAACATTTGGGTCGTAATCTTGAATACCAAATGATACCCTACGAAAGCCTAGTTGAAAAAGCGTAAGTAATTGCTCTTTGGTTGTTGAATTAGGATGCGCTTCAAAGCTGAGGTCACAGTTTTCAGGGTCGATCTTTTGGTGCTGAAGCAAACCTGTAATCAGTTTTTTTAAGGCCTCGGGTGCAAAGAATGTTGGTGTCCCGCCACCTAGATGTAATTCTACAATTTGCGTGTTAGGTTGTAGCACATTTTGATACATTTCCCACTCCAGAAGTAGCGTTTCAATGTAAGGTAGTTCAACTGCATGGTTTTTTGTAATGCGCTTATGGCAGCCACAAAAAGTACAAAGAGACTCACAAAAGGGCAGATGGATGTAAAGCCCTAGGGTAGTTTGCTCTTTTTGTGCTTGTTGCTGAACCAAGCTTTTAAGCCATTTATCTGCCGGCATATTGTTGTCTTTCCAAAACGGAACCGTTGGATACGAGGTATAGCGCGGACCAGGTACGTTGTATTTTCGGATGAGATCTAACGCATTCATGATACAAAATTGCAAGAGAAAACACTGCAAAAAAATGACGTTGGTCAGCTTTCTAATTTCAGCTATTTTCTTTACATTTGATATGCAATTCAGCCCAATGCTAGATAAGTCTCATAAGCATGTTACCTGCCAGACCTGTAATGGTCGCCACAGTTCATTATTGAATCATTTCAATACAGCAGAAATCGATCATTTGAACGCACACAAAGCTTGTAATTATTACAAAAAACACCAAGCACTTTTCTTAGAAGGATCTTTTCCAAGAGGGGTCTTTTGTATCAATCAAGGCAAGGTTAAAATCTTTAAACGCGGCGATGAAGGCAAAGAACAAATCATTCATATTGCCAAAGCAGGAGAAATGGTGGGTTTTAGAGCCATGTTCACAGAAGAAGCCTATAAAGTTTGCGCAGAAACCCTTGAAGAAAGCAACATTTGTTTTATTGGTAAAGAAGATTTTCTAAACCTCATGGATACCAATCCGGTTCTTAGAAACGGCATCATCAAAGAGCTCTCGTTAGAACTCGCTGATCGCGCCGATTTCATTACCAATATGGCCCAAAAATCTGTGCGTGAGCGTTTGGCTTTTACGATGCTTATCTTGATGGATGTCTTTGATCAAGAGCCCATCAACCTGAGCCGCGAAGATCTCGCTAATTTTGTGGGTACAGCAACCGAAACGCTCATCCGTTTACTCAAAGACTTCAAAGAAGAGGGGATCATTGAGGTACAAACACGCAAAATCAAAGTTCTTGATAAACAGCGATTATTGCATCTGTCTGGAAAATAATAATTTAGTTGTCGTTCTTTTTCAAAAAATCAGAACATCAAACATCCTAAATTTCTAACATAAATTTTAAGGACTTCTTACTGCTTATTTCTTTTGCTGACCCATGACCAGCGCTGCAAAATTTTCAAGCAAAATATTTCCGTAATTCCCTGAGACCTCCGGATGAAACTGCACACCATAGTGAAGTTTATCGTTGTGTTTCATGGCTTCATTGATACAAGCGTCAGAGCAAGCCAGTAAATCAAAGTTTTTAGGAACGGAAATGTGTTCGCAGTGGTCTTCTTGCATTTCAAAAACATCTGGAAGGCGTTCAAATAACAAATCATCCTTAATGACTTCAATTTCTTGAAAGTCTCGGTCCTCTTTCATTCTGGCAATCCGAGCACCATGTAATAAACCCATTATTTGATGCCCAAAGCAAATGCCTAAAATGGGTCTGTTTTCATCAAGTATCCAGCGAAAAGTATCGAGATAAGGCTCAGGGTCAATGTCAGTAAGTAAAATGGGTGCACCTGAGATTATAATACCTTCAAAAGGACTTAAATCTGTTTGTTTGAGATCTAAAAACGGGATGATCTGAACATCGATGTATTCTTCGATTTGGTAAGCAATCGCTGGCGTTTTCTGGCTTCCGCAATCAATTACCGCAATCATTATTGGTGTTTTTTAAATACACAGGTAATCGCTCTGTGATCACTTGGGGTCTTTTTCTGGATTTTAAAATCGGCCACATAAAGTTGTGGGCCATAGAAAAGATAATCGATGCGACCCGCAGGCAGGCGACCAACATAGGTCGTGCCTAGGCCCCAACCACAAGATCTGTAAGCATCTTGCAAGAATAGCTGGAACTGATTGTAAGTATAGGACATCGGGGTGTCATTGAAGTCACCGCAAACAATAACTGGATATGGAGAAGTTTTAAAATGCTCAACAACCCTACGGGCCTGCTCGGCGCGTTTTTCAAAAGCCACGCGTAATTTTCGGTAAACCGCCAGGGCGCCTTTTTTACTCCCGTAGGTTTTCACTTCTTCGCCTTCAATATGAGGGTCGGTATTGAGTCGAATGGATTGCAAATGAACGTTGTAAACCCTAAATGTGTCTTGGTTTTTAATGATATCGGCAAAAATACAGTAATTGAAGTCTTGTACACCTTGCGATTCAAACATGACATCTCCACGTGCAATCATGGGGTACTTAGAGAAAAGGGCAATGCCATAGTTTTCACGGGTCGCTCTTTTGTGGGCACTTCTTTCGTGGTAATCTTTGGTTTGTAAAAGTGCATTTAACGAGTCCATGATTTCAAAACGCGTGGGCTTGTCTTGTCTGTAAAATTCTTGTAGACACAAAACATCGGGTTGTTCCTTGCGGATGTAGGCAAAGATTTCGTTGCGAGACTTTAAAGCTTCGTCAAAGTCAGGATTGAAAAGGTCGAATAACCTGACGTTGTAGGTGAGTACTTTAAGACCTGCTTCAGAATTTGAGCTTGCAGCATTACTTAAAGCAAAATTTCTAAAATGTAATTTACCGCCAATGAGTAAAACAAGTAAGCTATAAATAGCCCATTTAGAACGGAAAAAGCCCCAAAATAACAGCCAGAATATGGTAAGCCCGAGAAAAATTGGGTAAGTAAGGCCAAAGAAGGGAAGTGCAGGGATGGAGCTCGGGTGAATGAAGGGGGCTAAATAACTGAGCAGTAAGCCAACAAAGCTCAATACACTGGCTAATTTAAATGGCCCCGACAACAAAATATTTCGTTTTTTAGACATCTTTGCTCTGTTGAAATAAAAAGTCTTTTTCTTCTTTGCTGAGGGCATCGTAGCCGCGCTTGGCAATTTTATCTAAAATTTTATCAAGTTGAGCTTGTTTGGCCTGCTTCTGTTCACGATATTGGTCATCGTTGAGCGGTCGGCCACCTTTTTTGACTTTTAGTTTTGGTTTTTTTGTCTGAAAATTAAGGCCTAACCAAGGTTGAGCCATGCGAATATGCCAAAATTGTTGAATACTTAGCAGTCCAAACAGCGCCCCGCCTAGATGTGCGAAATGTGCAATTTGGTCTGGAGAACCGAGTGAGCTGAGGTCTTTTAAAAAGAAAAACAGCGCTAAGAAAATGATCTTGAGTGGAAAAATCCCGAATAATTGAACCTGCAGTTGCGGCTGGGCGAAAGCCAAGGCACTGAAAATGGCCATGATGGCACCCGAAGCCCCTACAATAGAGAAGCTGCTGTTTTGAAGCGCCGGAAATAACAGATGGGCTAAAATTTCGGTAAGGTTCCCGGCCAGCCCACCTATAATATAAAGATGCAGCAGGCGCTTGGGGCCATAAAAACGCTCATAGGTGTTGCCCGCAAAGAACAAAAACAAGAGGTTTGAGAATAGATGTAATAAGCCAAAATGTGCAAATAAGGAACTAAAAAGCGTCCAAGGTTTGAGGAGCACGCCGATTGGATCGACTGGAAGCGCAAAGAAAAAATGCATCCAATCTTGAGAAAATACAGATGTACTTGGGTCAACAACACTCAAGCGCTCAAACGCACTAAAGAATTGGATGAATACGAATACACCAACATTTACCATGACCAAGCGAACGGTCATGGAGCCATTTTGGTACAAGTATTTAAGTTGTTGCCAAAGTTGCTGCATTACCAAAAATTTGAACGGTCAATTTTACGCCAGTACAGGACTAAAATAGCACCAGCTAGTGCGCCGCCCACATGAGCCAAATGGGCAACGTTATCTGAGGCTTGGTTTTGAAAAGCTAAATAAAGCTCAAGCGCAACATAGCCAGTTACTAAATACTTGGCTTTAACTGGAATGGCAAAATAAAGCCTGAATTCTGTGTTAGGAAACAAGATAGCAAAGGCGGTCATGATGCCAAAAACGCCACCAGAGGCACCAACCATTGGGGTAATGGATTTACCTAAATAACTATTTAATGCCGGACTCACTTGGATATTATTTTCAATGATGTACTGATTGATTTGCCCAAGGAGGTCTCCATTGAGATCAACGGTATGTTTTAGGAAATAATTAAATTGCTCGAGATCAAATTGCTGTGCGAGTTGAGCTTTGAGGTTTTGGATTTCCAAAAAACCAATCATGTTATAGAGTAAAAAGGAACCCAAGGCACTAACAATGTAAAAAATAAAGAAGCGCTTAGGGCCCCAAATCCTTTCAAGGTAAGTGCCTAGCATGACAAAAAGCCACATATTGAGAAAAATATGCAGAAAGTTATCAGTGCTGTGCATGAAAAAGTGAGTGACAATCTGATATGGCTCAAAGAAAGGCGAGTTGAGATAATGCGCACCTAGTGTCATGTTGAGGTCAATACCTTGACTCAGGAGAATGAGGCTAGCTACAAAAAATGCAATGTTAAGTAGCAGGATGTTTTTTGTGACTTGTGGAAGATGCTGAAACATTTTAGAATTTTTTAGCGAGTTCGTCAAAGGTTAAGGTACTCATGATCATCTTGCCACCTGGTGTATGGCTATGTTGCGCACATTGAAAAAGGTTTTCTACAAGTGCAAGAGCTTCTTCTTGTTGAGTGATTTTGAAATTTTTAGCAGCGAAATAGGCCAATTTAGCAACTAAAAAATGAGCGATATCACCGCTGTCGATATCGCGGTAGTTGGCAGCATCTGTGAGTTGATCGAGGCATTCGTCGAGGTGTTGCTCAGTGAGTAAGCTCGGGACGCCTTGAATAAGGAGTTGCTCATCTTGAATTTCGTACATAAAACCCAGCTGTTGCCAAAGACTTTGTTGGGCAGACCAGCTCAGTTTAGCTTCTCCGGAGAGTTCGCGCTCTAGCGGGAACAAGAGTTGTTGAGAGCTCAGGGGTTGTGCCACAAATTGCTGCAACATTTGATCAAAAAGAATGCGATTTTTTGCCCTCTTGATATCAATCACTAAAAAACCTGACTTGCTAGGACTAATCAAATACTTATCGTGAATGAGGTAATTAGCGTGGTTTTGTTGCTCTGAGAAAATTTCTTGCTGTTGAGAAACTTCTTGCTCTTCAATCTGATAGAAGTTTTGCCAAGCCGCAGCATCAACGGTTTGTTTTTCAAAGCCAGCACTTTTGATAGCGCTGCTGTAGTTGCTCGAGGAATTTGATACCGCTTGTTTGGTGCTTTCAAAGGGGTTGTAGCCCGGATTAACTACAATTTGAGGTTCAGTGGGTTCTGATTTGCGAACCGCTAATGGTACGTCAAAGGCGGTGTCTTGCTCAAAATCGAGTGTTGGGAAAATATTGTGCTTGCCGAGTGCTTGCCTTACGCTACTGAGTAAAATGGAGTAGATAAAACGGTCTTCTTCAAATTTGATTTCAGTTTTGGTAGGGTGAATATTGACATCTATTTTTTGAGGATCAACCTCTAGAAAAATGCAATAACTCGCATGATGCTTCTCGGAAATCATGCCTTCAAATGCCTTGGTAATGGCATGATGAAAATAGGGCTCTTTGAAATAGCGCTGATTGACAAAAAGATATTGTTCGCCGCGTGTTTTTTTGGCCATGTCAGGCTTGCCTACGTAACCTGAAACCCTGACAATATCTGTGTTTTCTTCTATCGGAACCAGTTTTTCATTACTGCTTCTTCCGAGAATACCTGAAACGCGCATGCGCAAATTACTAGCAGGCAGGGTCAGGATTTCTTGATTGTTGTGAATGAAGAAAAACCCCAGATCAGGGTGTGCTAAGGCTACGCGTTCAAACTCATTTTGAATATGGCTGAGTTCAATTTGATCGCTTTTGAGAAAATTGCGGCGCGCCGGAACGTTGTAGAACAAATTTTTAACCTCAAATGAAGCGCCGTTATCACAGATGGCTGGGTTTTTACTTTTAATTTGATTGCCCTCAACTTCAATTTTGATGCCTGTTTCTTGTTCGGCTTGTTTGGTTTTGAGGGTGACGTGTGCAATGGCCGCAATAGATGCCAATGCTTCTCCTCGGAAACCTTTGGTTTGCAGTTGGAAAAGATCTTTGGCGCTACTGAGTTTACTTGTGGCGTGTCTAAGAAAACATTTTTCGGCGTCTGTGGCATCCATGCCTTTGCCATTGTCAACTACTTGAATAAGGGTTTTGCCCGCGTCTTTGACAATTAAATAAATTTGGCTAGCCCCGGCATCTACGGCATTTTCAAGCAGTTCTTTGACGACAGAGGCAGGTCTTTGAATGACTTCTCCGGCCGCAATTTGATTGGCAATGTGGTCAGGTAATACGTGAATAATGCTCATGAGTCTGCACAGGTTCTTGCTCAACAAATGTAAGCAATTCCAATGAGTCTTGAGCCTTTAAATACGTACGATTGTTCCGGTGTAGGTGTTTTTTTCTCCGGGTAATGGGTTCTCGAGAACCACCTTCCAGATGTAAGCTTTTTGCGCGGGGATGAGTTGACCGTTTCTTTGGTCAATACCGTCCCAGGCATTTTGTGCATCGGAGGTTTTGTAAAGTACAGAGCCGTTGTCTGGATCAATGATAATGAGTTGAAACTGAACATCGCGGATAGTCAGTGCATAAGGCATGAAGCGCGCATTGCGTTCATCTCTAGATTGCGGATTGAAGGCATTGACTGCGAGCAGGTTATAAGTTTGATCTTGCTGAATTTGAATCGATTCTGAAAGATTGCAATCTTCTTGTGACAACTTTGCACTGACCTTATAAGTTTGCTTATTCCAAGCATAGAACTCTATACTTTTTGACTTTTGTTGGATGAAATGTCCGTTGCTACTCGTCCAGTCTATTTGCTGAGCGCTGCTTTCGGCAGTGATATGCACAACCGGAACACCGGTTTCGTAACTGATCGGGTCAGCACTCAGTGCAATTTTGTGCAGGCAAGGTTGCGCTTGAGTTTCTTCAACAATAGGTTGGTTGGTTTGCAAGTTCGAAGGGTTTGCAATTGTAGTTTGAAGAAGCGGTGCGATTCTTTGCTGAGCTACTAGGTTTGCATCTATTAAGCTGACTTGGTTATTTGGTGTTTCAGGCCCGGTTTGATTCACTGAATTTGAGCCTTCGATTAGTGGCGTCAAGGCAATCTGCAATGGATACTGGCTGTAAGCCGATGATTGAGTTGTTGTATTGCTCTTATTGCTTGCTTGATTATTGTTTTGTACTTGATTTTGATTTGAAATCTTGTAGGTTTGAGCTTGTTTTTGAATGGTTTTCTCGTTGTTTGTGTTGACTTCTTTGGTCTCTGGACTTGAGAAATTGAAGTAAAGCGCAATGGCAGCGGTGCTCAAGACGGTAAATACGGCAAGTTTGCCCAACCAAGAAAAACCACTTTTAGCCTGAGGAAGCTG
>JBILTD010000195.1:0-3550 GCA_044371695.1 Crocinitomicaceae bacterium
GCGCAGCGTCCATTGAAAATAAGGTACACTTGTTAAGTTTTCAATGCTAATTTGCCAAGTCCCTTCAGTTGCGGCAGCAAGCAAAAACAAGCCCGATAAATGTTGCGAACCACTAGTGCCATCCAAGTTGAGGTGAAAATTATTGATTTTTCCTTTTATCTGAAGCGGTAATTTACCTTCTTGATGCACCACTTCCAAACCTAATTTTTGTAGTGATTCAATTGATGCCCAATGCTCCCGATTCTTTAAAGTTCCTTGACCCTCTAGCTGGTAACTTTCACTAAAACAGTTACCCACAAAAGCCAAAGTTCTGAGTCCAAAGCCACTTTCGCCAATATCGATTTTTAAATGCGAACTTTTGTGCTTATTTGGCTGAACCATAATGGTGGTGTCAAGCTCCTGAAATTCATGGCCAAATTGTTCAAGTGCGGCACGCATCGAGAGGTTGTCTGCTGAGCGGTGAAAGCCAGCAATTTGACTCGGTTTTTTTGATAAGCAAGCTAAGAGGAGCAAGCGTTGAACATGGCTTTTAGAGCCAGGCGCTTGGAGTGTTCCGCGATAGTTATTGCCCTTGATTTTCATTGTCGGAAAGGCTATTAATGGCCATTTGAATTCGCAACGATTCTTCATGTAGCATCTTGATCATTTGCTTTGCAAACTCTTCAGATAAACCGCTGTCCACAGCTTTTTGCAAATTGGCTTTGAGCGTTTCTTCCCAGCGTTGGGCCTGTAAAATGTGCTGGTTGTGCTGCCTTTTATAGATGCCAATTTCTTTAGAAATAGACATGCGCTGTTGGAGTAAATTGATCAAAGACTCATCGATGAAACTGAGTTGCTCTCTGAATTGCGCCAAGGCATTGGCTTGGATAGCTGCCGGATTTCTTGGCTCTAAGCCTGCAAAGATTTCTTTGAGTGCTTCAGGGGTAATTTGTTGTTTGGCGTCGGTCCAGGCCGCTGTCGGGTCGATGTGACTTTCAATCATGAGCCCATCATAGTTGAGGTCAAGGGCTTGTTGGGCTAAGGGTTGGATGAGGTTGGCCCTGCCGCCAATATGCGAA
Organism: Crocinitomicaceae bacterium; assembly: GCA_044371695.1. GTDB lineage: Bacteria > Bacteroidota > Bacteroidia > Flavobacteriales_D > Crocinitomicaceae > UBA952. The sequence goes on from JBILTD010000195.1 coordinate 1,059, forward strand.
GGATCCATGACAAGTTGCAGCGCCGGCCGCTCTTGTTTGAGGTCGATGGCAATTTGCCAATGTGGGTTATTGCGGTAATTGGTTTTTTCATAAACCGAGAAACCTCTATGAATGGCACCAAGCACTTGAATGCCATGCCGTTCGAGTCTTTCAATGGCGCCCAACCAAAGTTTGAGGTCTGGATTCACGGGGTTTTTGACCATTACAGGTATTTGGCTACCTTGTAAGGCTTCTGAAAGTTCTTGAACGGTAAATGGATTTACTGTGGATCTTGCGCCGATCCAGACCATGTCGAGTGCGTATTTTTTCGCGAGTTCAACGTGTTCTGCAGTAGCTACTTCAGTGCAGATTTTAAAGCCATACTGAGCTCTGACTTCTTGCAGCCATTGGAGGCCGCTTTCCCCGACACCTTCAAAGGCGCCTGGTTGGGTGCGTGGCTTCCAGATGCCCGCTCTAAAATAAGACAGCGGAAGCCCAACTAGGGCTTCCGCTGTCGCTAAAACTTGTGCTTGCGTTTCGGCCGAACAGGGCCCTGAAATGAGTAGGGGCAGCTGGTCTTGGCGCATCGCAATTATTTGGCGTAACTCACAGCGCGTTTTTCGCGAATGACGGTTACTTTAACCTGACCTGGGTAGGTCATTTCAGTTTGAATTTTTTGAGAGATTGTAAATGACAACTCTTCGGCGCGTTGGTCTGAAACTTTTTCTGCTTCTACCAAGACACGCAATTCGCGACCCGCTTGGATAGCATAGGCACTACCAACACCTTCGTATGAAAGCGCTAGGTTTTCGAGTTCTTTGATGCGTTTGATATAAGCTTCTACGATTTCACGACGTGCACCAGGGCGCGCGCCTGAGATGGCATCACATACTTGGACGATAGGTGAAATGAGGGTAGTCATTTCGATTTCGTCGTGGTGAGCACCGATGGCGTTGAGGACGTCTCCTTTTTCACCGAATTTCTCGGCAATTTTCATACCGAGGATGGCGTGTGGCAATTCTGGCTCTTCGTCTGGAACTTTACCGATATCGTGGAGTAAACCAGCTCTTTTAGCGAGTTTGACATTGAGACCTAACTCAGCAGCCATAATGGCACAAAGGTTGGCTACCTCGCGGGAGTGTTGTAAAAGGTTTTGTCCGTAAGACGAACGGAATTTCATACGACCCACCATGCGCATGAGCTCAGGGTGTAAGCCATGAATACCGAGGTCAATACAAGTACGGCGACCAGTTTCTGCAATCTCTTCGTCGAGTTGCTTGCGCGTTTTCGCAACAACTTCTTCAATACGAGCAGGGTGAATACGGCCATCAGATACCAATTGGTGTAAGCTGAGGCGTGCAATTTCACGACGCACCGGATCAAAACAAGACAGAATGATCGCTTCAGGGGTGTCGTCTACGATGATTTCTACACCAGTCGCGGCTTCAAGTGCACGGATATTTCTACCCTCACGGCCAATGATGCGGCCTTTGACTTCGTCTGATTCAATGTTGAAAACAGAAACGGCGTTTTCAATGGCTTGTTCAGTAGCTACGCGTTGAATACTTTGGATAACGATTTTGCGCGCTTCTTTGTTGGCATTGAGTTTGGCCTCTTCAGTAATTTCTTTGATAGTGGCCATAGCTGCCGTGCGGGCTTCGTCTGTAAGGGCCTGCATGAGGTGTTGTTTGGCATCTTCAGGCGCCAATTGCGCAATTTTTGACAACTCAGCAATTTGCTTTTGGTGCATTTTGTCGAGTTCTTGCATGCGGGTTTCGAGGTGTGCAGCTTTAGATTGGTAGTCGGCTTGTGTGCTTTCTAGCTCCTTTTCTTTGCGCCCAATTTCCTCTAGTTTTTGATTGAGTGTTTTTTCTTTGGTGCGGAAGCGATCTTCATTGGATTGCATGCGCTTTTCACGCTCTTTGATGGCTTCTTCGTGTTCTTCCTTTTGCTTTAAAAAGCGCTCTTTGGCTTGTAATGCGCGCTCTTTTTGAATGGTTTCAGCCTTAGATTCGGCGTCTTTGATGATGCGTTCAGCATCTTTTTTGAGCACACTTTTTTGAAGAACGAAAGTGGCGCCACCACCTCCTAGTGCTCCGATTAATAACCATAATATATCCATACTACACTAATTTGTAGTTGTGAATGGCAAGCGCGAAGGATTATTGAATGTCGTTTAAGTCTTGTCTGAGCGCTTCAAGTGCAGACTCGAGGTCCGAGTAATCTGGCTCTTGAACACTTGGCTTGGCCTCTGCTTGTGCTTTGGTGAGCAATTGCAGTGCGGACATAGCTAGCAAGTCTTGGTTATCGTTGACAGCATAGTTTTTTCTGAGTAATTCAATCGCTTTATTGATATCGGCTGCTGCCTTTGATACGGCAGGAGCTTCGGATTCCGGAACATTTAAAGGGTAGGTCCGGCCGGCGATATTGATTTTAAGGGCAACTTTACTCATTAGGCTTGTTTAAGCTTTTCTATGCAGAATTCAATTTCTTTCACGAGTGCGTTAATTTCC
>JBILTD010000046.1:0-10781 GCA_044371695.1 Crocinitomicaceae bacterium
TTGTTCATTTCCAACATTTCAGCAGATGGTGTATTTTGCTGAATCCATAACAGATTTTTAAGGGCCTGTTCCGTTTTTATTAAAAAAGTAGCGTTGTCATCTAAATTGAGATTCCAAACAGGATTGTCTATATGTGCTACTTTTATTTGGGCTTGCTGCAGCGCAACGCCATATAGCGTGTCTTCATGACCATAACCAGTCAATCTTGTTTCAAATCCAAGTTGTTCAAAGAGTGACCTTTCAATTATAAAATTATTGGTTTTGAAGCCCGCTAGTTTTTTGGAAATGCGTTGTTCGTAATTCAGGCTCTCTCGATGGGTAGAATAACGCCAGCGCAATAAATAATTAGCTGTCGGACGATCCTGTTGGTAACAACTTGCCCCTACTAAAACCGGAACAGCTTGTTCGCACAAGCTTTGAACATAATTGAATACAAACTTTTCATTGAGAACCGTACTATCACCATCTATAAAAAGTAGGTATTGCGCATTTGTATGTTGTAAAAACAAATTGCGGATTTTTGAGCGGCCGACATTTTGCGCTAGAAAAACAGGCTTGACAATTGCATCGTTGAAAGTATTGAGCGCCGTAAATGGTTCTCCTGAAGCATCGTCAATCAGAACGATATCGACCTGGACATCGGTTAAGCGCTTGATCTGCTCGAGCAGCGTCAGTACTAATTTTCTGACGTCAGTTCGATAAACCGGAATACAAATACTTAAACTCAGCATTTAATTTGCGAGGGGGCTTTGTATTAAGCCATTGTATTGGGCGTGCCAAAATTCATTGGTGGAAAACCAGCTTGTGGCTCATCAATGACGCCAAAATTTTGTTCGTATTTTTCAATGTTCTCAGCCAAAGCTTGTAAAAAGCGTTTAGCATTTTGCGGCGTCATGAGCACACGAGAACGGACCTTGCCTTTTGGCATGCCCGGCATAATTTGCACAAAATCACAAACTACCTCAGCGGGTGAGTGTGTAATGATCGCTAAATTTGAATAAACCCCTAAAGCTACATCCTCAGTGAGCTCAATATTCATTTGATTTTCTTGATTTTCCATTTTTAGATTTGTGTTTCGTGTTCGTTAAAAGTAATGCCATATTGCTCAAGTTCCGAAAGAATCGGTTGGTAAATTTCTTTGTATACCGGCAAGGTCACTCCTTTATGTTGTATTGTTTGATTTAAAATAAGTTTAGCAGCAATGGCTACAGGTAAGCCAACTGTATCAGACATCGCTGTAAAACGTTGGTCTTGACCTATGGCTACCATTGAACTCTCTATTTTGAATTTTTCTCCGGCCTTCTCGTAAATAAATTCATGGTACATCACCAACATATCGTTGTCTGTTGGGCCTAATTTCCATGCTTTTTCTAAAAGCTCTTGTAAGTATTGTGCTGGTGTTGCTTCGGTAGCTTTAAACACATAATTTGCGTCAAACAATCCGATTTCTTCAAAAAGTGGCAGTAAGTCGGCGTTTTCACCTAAAAAAGCGGCAAGTTTTTGCTCGACGCTGCGTTGATCTTTGAACGGAATAAAAGTATTTAAGAGCATACGAGGTGTGAAAGTACCGTCATTCTTAATGGTGTAGGTATCCTCAGTTAAACCGAGTTGAATAAGAGCGTTCCAACCGGCACAGAACGGAGGAACACGCAGGGTACCGCGAATTATGGTCGGTAAATCTTGCAAGCCGTAGGTTTCTAAATAAGAAATCGAGTTCCGATTCGCATAGGCTTCAAATTGACCGTAATTAGGTACCGAGATAAATTCTGTCTGTTGAAAAAGTCGGTGATACGGTAAGTACTTTAGGGCCCCCGCTTCTTTATAAATTGCAGCAGCTCCTTGCCCTGCCAAGACAACATTTCTTGGGTTCCAGGTAAACTTATAGTGCCATTGATTGGTATCGGAAACTGGTGCTATTAAACCACCACAATAAGACTTAAAAGACAATAGTGTAGCGCCCTCTTCTTGAATCTGATGGATGATTTTCATCGCACTCATGTGATCAATTCCGGGATCCACGCCAATTTCGTTCATGATCACAATACCAGCAGCTTTGGCATCGGTATCGAGTGCCCGCATTTCAGCGGAGATGTAGGATGGTGTAATTAAATTCTTTTTGAGTGCAATACAATCTTGGGCAACACCTACATGATAAATGGCAGGCAGCATCGAAATAACGAGGTCTGCTTTTTCAATGTAGGGCTTTCGCACTTCAGAATCGAGTGCATTAAAGCTATGTGCGATTGCATTGGGATGACCACCCAATTTTGATTGCAGCATTTGTAGGTCTTGATCAACCGCATGGAGTTGCCAGTTTTCAGCAATGCTGTGATCAAGTAAATATTTAATAAGCGTTGAAGCTGATAAACCTGCGCCGAGAAGTAAGATATTTTTCATGCCAAAAGAGAGTCACAAATGTAGAAAACTATTGTGAATTGCCGCTAGATAACATAAACAAGACAGGAACATGCAGGCGCTGGGCCCATGAAACCTCATCGTGACCCGCTCCTTGAACAACGGCTTCCAAAAATAGTGGGTTTTTCGGGCCATAACCAACCAATTCCAAAGTGCTGAGCAATCTGTCGTGATAAGGGCCATAGTAAGCATCTAGGGTTTCCGTTCCTCTATCAATGTAAAGCTTGTGTTTTTTGTCAGCTTTTAATTCATGTTCAAGGTAAATATTGAATGGAATAACCAAGGCCTCAACCATGCCTTCGTCAAACATCCCGAAGTTGATCATTGGCGTATGAATTGACAAACAAGCTGCAGCTCCGAAGAGCTTTGGTTTTTCACAGAGTGCATAAAGCGAAATGAGCCCACCCATACTAGAACCCATCACCATTCTATCTTTCGTTTTTTTACTCGTGTTAAAATTGTGTTCTATAAAAGGAACTAAGGTATCTTCAATCCAATTCAGATAGGCATCGGCGCGCAACTGTCCGTTCCATTGAGCGGCGAGTAATTTATCGCGATAACTTTTAGGCATGTAATCGGCAACTTTTTGCGGAAAAAACTCAGCATAGCGATTAGGCGGGTCGTTGTGAATCCCTACAACAATGAAGGGCTCATGCGCGTATTTTGAAAGCGTTTGACTCTGCATTTCATCGACAGACCATTCTTGCTTATTCCAAGTTACTGTGCTATCAAATAGCATTTGACCATCGTGCATATAGAGTGTTTTCAGGCCGCCTTTAGAGGTATTTGAGTTTTGCGACACGAAAACATCCACCATTCTTGTGGTAGTACCAAATGGTAGCTCGTATCGAAACACAAAACCACCGGATACTTTTAATTTTACTTCTCTTGAGAATGCAGCGTCATCCCATTGATTTTTAGCGTTTTTTTGAGCAAGAATTGAAGTTGAACCAAGTAGAAATATCCAAAGTAAGAAACGCATGTGCTTTTTTTAACAAGATTAAGGTCTTTCAGTGAATGTTGCGCGCACAATGTCTATTTTTGTCAAAAAAAATTTATTCGGATGAATAAACTCCTTTCAACCTTATTTTCAATGCGCTGGGCAAGTATTGGCCTCATCGCGTTTTTAGTCGCCATTGCTGTTGCTACTTTTATTGAATCTACACACGGTACTCAGGCGGCAAAAATTACCATTTACGACGCATCTTGGTTTGAGGGTCTCCTATTATACCTAGCATTGGCGCTGGTTTCAAATATTTTCCATTACCAAATGTGGAAGCGCGAAAAAATCGCCATGTTTAGTTTTCACTTGTCATTTTTGATCATTTTATTGGGTGCAGCCATTACGCGCTTTGTGAGTTTTGAGGGTCTTATGGTCATTAGAGAGGGTACCAGCCAAAATTTTATTTACACCGCTGATCCTTATTTGCTTGTAAATGCGCAAGAACTCGAAACAGGTAAGCAAAGCCTTCAAGCTTGGAAAACTTATCTCAGCGAGTACAACGCTAACGGTTTTGATCATGAAATTGAAATCGGAAAAAAAACTGTGAAACTCCGCTATATGGGCTTTATGTCAGATCGCGTCGATTCTTTGGTGATTAACCAGAACTACAAAGAAAGTGCACTCGAACTCGTTACAGACGGAATGCGCTCGAATTATCTGTGTGAAGGCGATCTTTTTATGGTGGGCCAAACGCCGTTCTTTGCAACTTCAGCTAAACCACTTGAGCCAGGCATTTATCTGGATGTGCAAAATGGAAAAGTGATGGTTTACCCGAATAACACGAATCTCAAGTCACTACCCATGAGTGAAATGCAAAAAGTAAGGGCATCTGGGCAAGCACCTGCTGACAGTCTTTACAAAGAATTTCCAATCAACGAATGGTCTGAATTTACACCATTGACACTCTATTTGGTTGGCGGAAAACAAGTCGTTTTTAAAAGACTCATTCCACATGCCAAAAAGGGCTTATTAAAAGCCCCGAAGAAAAACACCGGCAAGGACTACCTCAGTGTTGAGGTGTCAGATGGTAAAGCCACCAAATTAGTGCAACTCGAAGGTGGTAAAGGGCAATTTCCGAAGCCTGAACGCTTTGCAATGAATGGCGTAGTATATCAATTAGAATACGGCTCCATCCAGAAGAACTTGCCTTTCTCGGTGCGCTGCCGTGACTTCCAACTCGATAAATACCCAGGCTCTAATTCTCCTTCATCGTTCGCTTCAGAACTCACCATTGAAGATCCGAGGAATAATAAAAGGATGGACAAACGCGTCTTTATGAATAACGTGATCGATTACGACGGCTATCGCTTTTTTCAGTCTTCTTATGAACTAGACGATCCGTCCACACCTGAGAATGAAGAAGGAACAAAATTAAGCGTGAACCACGACTTTTGGGGCACCACCGTTACTTACATAGGTTATTTACTCATGGCACTAGCTATGATTCTTTCTTTATTTGCACCTGCTGGTCGCTTCTATTATTTGGGGCAACAATTGCAAAAATTGAAGGCTAAAAAAGCAGCTCTAGGAATTGTGCTTTTATTAGGCGGCGGGCAACTTTTTGCACAACACCAGCACCAAAAACCTGTGCATCACGAAATCACTGAAGCACACGCCGATGAATTGGCTTCTTTATTAGTCCAAGACTTCGAAGGCCGTATCGTGCCCTTTCATACCATTGCAGACCAGCTGACAAGAAAACTCACACACAGCAATAAATTTCAAGACCTAAATGGCGTTCAGTTTGTATTGAGCCTGCACATGTACCCTTCTTATTGGGTGAAACAACCATTTATTCAAGTACCAAGAGCGCTAAGAGAGCCACTCAAGTTGAAAGAATTTGCCAACATGATGGAACTCACTGAGAACGGTGAGTTCAAATGGATGGCAGCCTACAAAGAAGCCCATCAAAAACTGGAATCTCGACGCAACGAATTTGATAAAAAGCTGATCAAACTCAACGAAAAATACGAGGTTGCCAACAACATTTTCATGTGGCAATACATGCGCGTCATTCCACTTCAAAATGACCCGAATAACACTTGGTTTGTACCGCTGAGTATGGAACTGAGTCAAAAAGATACGCTGTCTTCAAAACCTTTTCTTAATTACTTAGCTGCTGTACATGCAGGCGGAGAAAAAGGATCTTTTGGCGAAGCCACTGACCTACTCAAGAGTTTTAAAGCGTTTCAAAGAGCAGCTGGGCAAAAAGTAGCACCATCAGAATCGACGGTAAAACTTGAAATCAGCTATAACAAAATGGAAATTTTCAAGAGGGCATACCAATTATATTTACTGGAAGGTCTGTTGTTACTCATCATCTTTTTCATCGGCATCTTCTTCCGTTCGGAAGCCAAAGTTGCTTTATTAAAGTGGCCAAAACGTATTCTTGTTGCTCTATTGGTTATTACGTTTTTATATCACGGAGCAGGGGTTGCAATGCGCTGGCTAATTTCGGGGCATGCTCCTTGGAGCAATGGCTACGAAGCCATAGTCTTTATCGGCTGGATCACCATGATTGCCGGTTTTATTTTCGCTAGAAAAAACCAAGTCGTGCTAGGTGGCGCAGCCATATTGGCGGCCCTGATGTTATGGGTAACCGAAATGAATCTCATGGATCCTGAAATCACGCCTTTGGTTCCGGTTCTTAAATCTTATTGGCTCATGATCCACGTTGCGATCATTACAGGTAGCTACGGATTTTTAGGTTTGGCCTGTATTTTAGGCCTGATCAACCTGAAACTTTACCTATTTCAAACTGAAAGAACGGCGCCTTTAATTCGCATCAATATTCAAGAAATTACTGCTATCTCCGAAATGACCATGACCGTTGGTTTATACATGCTAACAATCGGTACTTTCCTCGGGGGCGTATGGGCCAATGAATCTTGGGGTCGTTACTGGGGCTGGGATCCAAAAGAAACCTGGGCTTTGGTTTCTGTGCTAGTTTATGCAGTTATTTTGCATTTCCGCATGATTCCTGGCTTGCAAGGCCGATTCCTGTTTAATGCGCTTTCATTTTGGTCTTATTCAGCGATCTTGTTTACCTTCTTTGGCGTCAATTTCATGCTAGTGGGGCTTCATAGCTATGCGCAAGGTGAAGGCCTGAATCAGTTTCCAACTTGGCTAACCATCCTGATCATCGTCATGGCCGGCTTTACGGCGCTTGCCTATTTCAGAAACCGCCAAATCGAGAAGAAACAAAAAGCGGCTTTGCTCGATTCATGATGAATTCAGACCGCATTTTATTTGAAGACAACCATGTAATTGTTGTCAATAAATTGCCTTCTGAACTAACGCAAGGAGACAAAACAGGCGATGCAACACTACCTGATTTGATCAAAACCTATATCAAAGAAAAGTATCAAAAGCCGGGCAATGTTTTTTTAGGAGTGGTCCACCGCCTCGACCGCCCAACTAGTGGCGCTTTGGTTTTTGCCAGAACCAGCAAAGCCCTCGAAAGACTCAATGCACAATTTCGGGACAAAGAAACCAATAAAGTTTATTGGGCTATTGTGAGTCAGAAACCTGCACAAAATAGTGGTACACTGGTACAATATTTAAAAAAGAACGAAAGCCAAAATAAAAGCTATGTTGTGTCTGCAGACACCCCCGGAGCTAAAAAGGCCATTTTACATTACCAATTTCTAAAGAGTTCTGAACGCTATCATTTACTTGAAATCAAATTAGAAACGGGCAGACACCATCAAATTCGTTGTCAGTTAGCAAACCTAGGTTGCGTCATTAAAGGAGATTTAAAATACGGCGATAAGCGCTCGAATCCGGATGGCTCTATTTGTTTGCACGCCCGCACCCTTGCATTTCAGCACCCAACTTCAAAAGAAACTATTAGTGTTGTTGCGCCATTACCCGAGCTTGGTATTTGGGCCGCATTCAAGTAGCCTAACGCCCCAAAATTTTCAGAAAGGTCAAGCACATGATTTTCATGTCTTGGGCTAAACTTGGGTTTGACAAATAACGCTCATTAAGCTTGATTTTTGCCGGCATAATTTGCTCAATATAGGCCTTTTGTGGATCAGTAGCTGCGGCTAAAATTTCATTTTCATGATAGTATTCAATGCTTGCATAATCGGTAATTCCGGGTTTGACATCTAAGATTTTTCGCTGAGTCTCATCATAAAGTGCTACATAAAAAGGCACTTCAGGTCTTGGACCAACGATACTCATTTGCCCGATCAAAACATTGATAAACTGTGGAAACTCATCGAGTTTGAACCTTCTGATAAAATATCCGGCTCGGGTAATTCTCGGATCTCGGGCGCCTACAGTAAGTTGGCCACTCAGCTCGGCATTAGGGCGCATGGATCTGAATTTGATCAATTTGAAATGATGGCCATTTTTTCCAACCCTTTCTTGTAGGTAAAAAACGCCTCCTTTCGATTCTAACATAATCCAAATGGCCAAAATGAGACCTAGCGGAAAAAAAAGAAGCAAAACAATTAGCGAAACAAGAATATCAAAGGCTCTTTTCATCGTAACTTAGTGAAACAAAACTAACAAAACAAACTGAGTTGCTCGATATCCAACAACTTCAAGAGGCACTTTCACTTCCCGATTTCCGGGAACAAACCCTACAGCAGCTTCAAAAAGATTTTGACCGCGCTCAGGTTGAGGTAAAGTTTGTAACGAACGATCTCTTATTTGAAATTGAATCTGCCATTCAAAATTTACCACAAATTCAACTTCAGCAACTACTCTACCTTATAGATGTCCCTGAAATTGATTGGGATTTACAATCTGGACAAGCATATCATCAAAAATTAGCTGAAGTCATCTTGCACCGAGAAGCTTTGAAGGTGTATTTACGTAGGAAGTTTGTATAAGTCTGCTTAAAATCAGCGTCAAATTCATCTGAAATGTTAACTTTGTAAACAAATTTTTTGCTATGAATTTCATTGCCTCTAGTACCACACTTTTACGTCATCTTCAAAGTATTTCTGGTGTCTTAAACACAAGCAACACCTTGCCTATCTTAGATAATTTCTTATTTGAAATTCAAGACGGCATCTTGACTGCCTCTATTTCAGACCTCGAAACCACCATGATGACCAAACTCGAGGTGCAATCCGAAGAAAATGGAAAAATTGCAATTCCAGCAAAATTATTGCTAGACGTCCTTAAAAATTTACCGGATCAACCTTGTACTTTTAAGGTCAACGCCAGCAATTACCAAATTGAAATCGCCTACGACAACGGTAAATCAAGAATGGTAGGTTTCAACGGAGACGAATTCCCTAAAGTCCCTGAACTTGCTAACAAAAGCGCTATCAAACTTTCTGGAGCTGTTTTATCGAAAGCCATTAACAAAACACTTTTCGCTACCGGCAACGACGACCTTCGTCCTGTCATGAGCGGTGTATTCTGCCAGTTTTCCGGAACCGAAATCACATTTGTGGCTACAGATGCCCACAAACTCGTGCGCTACAAAAGAACCGATGCAGAGGCTAGCGGAAGTTCGGCTTTTATTTTACCAAAAAAGCCACTCAACCTCTTGAAATCAAATCTCCGCGGTGACGAAGAAATCACCATGGAATACAACGAATCAAACGCCGTTTTCACCTTCAATGACCTCGTTTTAGTTTGCCGCCTCATCGACGGTAAATACCCGAACTACGAAGCCGTTATCCCAAAAGAGAATCCAAACGTACTCACCATTGACCGCGCCCAATTCCTTTCTTCCATCAAGCGCGTATCAATTTTCTCTAACAAAACAACGCATCAAATTCGCCTCAAACTTACAGGTTCTGAGCTTTCTTTATTTGCCGAAGACATCGACTTCGCCAACGAAGCAACCGAAAGACTCACTTGTAACTATGACGGTGATGACCTCGAAATCGGGTTCAACTCGCGTTTCCTACTAGAAATGCTCAGCAACATCGATGCCGACGAAATTAAGTTATCCATGAGCGAGCCAAGCCGTGCAGGTTTATTAACTCCGGCAACGCAAGAAAATGCGCATGAAGATATCTTAATGTTGGTCATGCCAGTGATGCTGAATCGTTAAACAATGTCCACGGAGCTTAAAAACATCCGCGACCTTTCTTTAGAAGAACTGAAAGCATGTTTTATCGAACTTGGCGAAAAGCCTTTTCGAGCCAAACAAGTTTGGGAGTGGCTTTGGCAAAAAAATGCACACAGCTTTGCCCAAATGAGTAGCCTGAGCATTGGGCTGCGCGATATGCTTTCCAAACAATTCTTCATTGATCACATCACGCTTCAAGATCAACAAATCAGTAAAGACCGCACCATCAAAAGTGCTTTTAGCATTGAAGAAGGAAAAGTAATTGAGGGCGTGCTCATCCCTACAAGTTCACGCATGACTGCCTGTATTTCTTCACAGGTTGGTTGCAGTTTGTCTTGTCAATTTTGTGCAACTGGGCGGCTCAAACTCATGCGTAACCTCAGCGCCGGTGAAATTGTCGACCAAGTTGTTTATCTCCAACAACAAGCACAGACCCATTACGAGCAAAACCTCAGCAACATCGTCTACATGGGCATGGGAGAACCACTGCTCAACTACAAAAACGTAATGCGTTCTGTTGACCGCCTTTGCAGCCCAGATGGGCTTGGAATTTCTCCGAAACGAATCACTGTTTCAACGGCTGGCATCTCCAAAATGATCAAAAAATTGGGAGATGACGAAGTCAAATTCAATTTAGCACTTTCCTTGCATGCCGCCAACGATATCAAGCGCAACGAAATTATGGAAATCAATGAAAGCAACAACCTCGAGAGTTTAGCTGAGGCCTTGCAATATTTCCATGAAAAAACCGGCTCTCGTGTCACTTTTGAATACATCATCTTCAAAGATTTCAATGACGACCTCAGCGATGCACGCGAGCTAGCACAATTCGCAAAGTGTGTGCCTTGCAAAATCAACATCATTGAGTACAACCCAATCGATGACGGCAAGTACCAACAAGCCGATGCCAGAAAAGTAGAGGCCTTTGCCCAGTTCTTAGAGTCCTTAAACCTGATTGTCAATGTGCGCCGAAGCCGTGGTAAAGATATTGACGCTGCTTGCGGACAGCTTGCCAATAAAAACAAAGCCATTGCACCCAATGAGCGTGCTCTTAAATTTTAAGCCTGTTTTTCTGTAACTACTAGCCTTACAAACCGTCTTCATTTAGCCTATGATTTCTGTACAACACCTTTCCAAAACCTTCGAACTAACGAAGCAGCAACGCAAAGAATTGCAAACGCAAGCAAAAACAGCTAACGCTGTCAAAAATCTCTCTTTTGAATGTCAACCAGGCAGGGTGTTTTCTTTACTTGGACCCAACGGAGCAGGTAAAACCACCACTTTACGCATGCTTGCTACTTTGGTCAAACCGAGTAGTGG
>JBILTD010000196.1:0-3475 GCA_044371695.1 Crocinitomicaceae bacterium
CTTTAACCTCACCGAGTTTACTACTGGATGTACAAGTTCAGATTCAATTTTAGTGGAAGCACCAGACGTTATCGATATCTCATCACTCTCCTATGCCAATATTTCTTGTTTCGGAGGAAGCAATGGTCAGATTCAAGTAACGGCTACCTCGCAATCAGCACTCAGTTATAATTGGAATCCAAGCGTTTCAAACAGCAGCTCTGCACAAAATTTAAGTGCCGGAGTTTACCTTATTACTTTGACAAACGAAGATGGTTGTCAGGTCGATACAATTGTTACACTTACTGAACCTAATCCACTGTCAATCACATTTCTTGATTCGCAAATATCAGAATGTGGAGAAGCCAATGGATTTATTAGCGTAAACGGAAGTGGTGGAATTTCTCCTTTCAGCTACAATTGGAGTAACGGTCAGTCGGGGGCGTACCTCGATGGCATTGACGAAGGTGCTTATATCCTCACGCTGTCAGATGCAAATAATTGTTCAGTAATAGATACATTTTCTATTGAATGTTTACCTCTCCTACCAATTATTGCACCTCAATTCCTATCACCTAATGGGGATCAACTCAATGATTTATGGATATTACAAAATACAGCGCAATACCCTGAACTTGAAGTAAAAATTTATAATCGTTGGGGAGGTTTGGTTTATGAAGCAAAACCCTATTTAAACGATTGGAACGGTTGGTCTATAAAAGGAAGTCCGGAAGGCCCTTTGCCTGCAGCCACCTATTTCTATTACATAGATACTCATAAGAAGTCACAAGAGCCTTATAAAGGTTATATCGAAATTCAACCCTAAATGATGAAAAATATTCTTGCCCTTTATTTATGTTTGGTTTCTTTTGCCAGTTTGGCTCAACAAACCGCACAATCGTCACTCTATTTTTTCAATCCGCTACATTTTAATCCGGGTTATGCAGGTAGCAGAGGCTCATTGAATGCGACGCTTGTTCACAGAACTCAATGGATTGGATGGGATGGTGCCCCGCGCTCTCAGTTTCTTTCGATTCATGCTCCTGTTTACCGAAAGAACATCGGACTTGGCCTGACCATCAATAATGACAAAATTGGTTCAAGATCAAATGTAGCCGCCATGTTCAATGCTGCTTACCATTTAAGACTTGCCCGCGATAAATGGAGAATATCTTTTGGCATGTCCGGAGGATGGATGAATAATCAAGCTGACTTTTCGACCTTACTGGCTACAGATAATACGGATCCAAATCTTATGCAAGGATATAGCTTGAGTAAGCCAAATTTAGGAGCTGGCGTTTATATTTATCACCAAAAATTCTATGCCGGCCTCAGTGTACCGCACTTGATCGAGCGCAATCTTGATACAATCAGTAATTCGTATCTTCAACGACACACTTATCTGACCGCCGGAATTGTCATTCCTTACAACTCAGTAATCGACATTAAACCAAGTATTTTATTAAAATATACGGCAAATGCTCCACTAAGTCTAGACTTAAATGTCTCGGCATTTTTATACAAGCAGTTTTGGATGGGTGTTTTATACCGCTACAATGAAGGTGTTGGAATCAATTGTGCCTACGCGCCTACTGACCGCTGGTCTTTGGGCTATGCCTATGAATTACCCGTTAACAAACTGATTTACCGAAATTGGGGGAGTCACGAAATTTGCTTGACCTTCGATTTACGTTCAAAACTTAATGCTTTTATCAGCCCAAGATATTTTTAAAATGCGCCATCTTATCATTATTTTCTTTCTTGTTTTAAGCGCAAACAGTCAAGCGCAAACATATAAACAAGAATTTGCAGAAAAGCTCTCAAAGTCATATAATTTCATTGAATCCTATCCTATTTGGTTAGAACTTGCCAATGAGGCAGAAGTTATGGACACACATATCGTGCGTTCATTGATTACGGCTGCTTATGAATCTGAGCAATATGAATCGGCATTAGAATGGTCCATGAAATTCACGTCCCAATCTAAAGATGCCAGCTCAAAAGATTTTTGCTTACAATTACAACTCCTTCAACTCACAAAGCAAGGTTCAAAGTTAGAAGCAACCATCAATGAAGGCATCAAGCGCTTTCCTACTGATATCGAACTATTGCGTTGGCAGCGTCAATTAAGCAATATTCAATCTAGTGCTCAAATTCCTTCAGACTATAGCGTCAATCTTTTCCGCAGTTCAGAAACCGGTGAAGTTTTTGCGGCTTCTGATTACCCTGAAGGTGTACTTTATGTTTCCACCCAGTATAATTCAGGTTTTGTGAACCGCATCTATGGCAAGACGGGGCAGTACTTTACAGATATCATCTATGCTAAGGATGGAAGTAAAAAAGATCAAATTTGGAAAGATATCAAACGTACAAATCCGCATGACGGCCCGGTGAGTTTTTCAAAAACCAATCGTTATGCATACATGACGAGCAATCAAGAAGAAATTGACCTCAAGGAACAAGTAAAATTCAATCGCCTCAAATTGATCATTTATGAAAATCAACTTGGTGAATGGGTTCCTACTGATTTGTTTAAATGGAATAATCCTACTTATTCTGTCGCT
Organism: Crocinitomicaceae bacterium; assembly: GCA_044371695.1. Taxonomy (GTDB): domain Bacteria; phylum Bacteroidota; class Bacteroidia; order Flavobacteriales_D; family Crocinitomicaceae; genus UBA952. The sequence continues at coordinate 2,544 of JBILTD010000196.1, forward strand.
CATGGAGTAGTTGATGACTCGCTCAATCTGTACTTTTCTTCAGATATGCCTGGTGGTTTTGGAGGTTCCGATATTTATCGCTGCAATTGGAATGGTAGTGGGTACGATGCACCACAAAACTTAGGTGAAAAAATCAATACTTCGTTTGATGAAAACTTTCCATTTGTTTCAATGGACGGGTATCTTTATTTTTCATCAAATGGTTGGCCAGGACAAGGTGGACTCGATATTTTCTGTTCAGACTTCATCAAATCTAACCCAAAAAATTTAGGCGGCCCTGTAAACACCAATGCTGATGACTTTGCTTTTACCGTTAACGACTTAACGGGAAAAGGATACATTTCATCCAATAGAAATCAATGGAAAGATGAAGTATATACCATTCAACTCAAAGGGCAGAAACGCTACGTCGAATTAGCCTTACAAGATTGTTTCAAAAAGCCGATACCAAAAGAAACTATTGCAATATATCATGCGGATGGTTCTTATTTTAAGAAGTTAACCACAGACGATTTTGGCAAGGACAACTTCATTGGAATCATTGGTAATGAATACATTGCGACCTATTTCAATTCGAGTACAGGATTTAAAGATAGCATCCGATTTACAAATGAATTAGACCCGTATCAGACCATTTCACTCAAAGCAACACCCCAAAATCAAAAACGCATCATTAGTCTGATCAGTTACAAAGGTGAACCACTTGACGGCGCATTAATCAAACTCTATTCAAATGGCAACTTAGTGAGCAAAATGGTAACAAAAAAGGAAGGCAGTATCGATATTACTAACGTAAAGGTGGATTCCTTATCAATTACAGCAATCAACCACAAAGACCAATATATCTCAATTAAGGACCGACTTTCCTGCGAAGCTGTCGATTTGATTAAACTTCAAATGAAGCCAAATAGTGCCGCAACTTTCATCAATCT
>JBILTD010000197.1:0-3470 GCA_044371695.1 Crocinitomicaceae bacterium
CACGCGGATAAACAAGCACCGAAGCAGGCATCCCGAGGTCATTAGTGATGTTGCCATTTATATCAACAAGGTGGTCAAAAAGACCGGTTAACCTCACATTTTCAGAGAACCAAAAATCAGATTCTAAGCCAAAGCTCCAGTTACTCTTTAGTTTGTATCCTGCCGTCAGACCTACACGATTGAAATAACCATAGCGCTCAGCAAGATCACCTCCTGAAAAAGCGCCTCCATAATGCACGCCTACAACGGGAATTCCGACAGGGCCCGAACCTGAGACTTGACATTCAGAAAAAAAAGAGCTCATGCTGAAAATGAATGTGAATAGGAAGCTGCGGCAATTCATAAGCTAAAATTACGCAATCTCATGGATTTAAACTAAGCTAAACCCTATCTCAAAATAGGGTAACCTCAAATTATATGAAACCTAGGGGCTGAATTGCCGTATGCTTGCAGGTATTTGAGTAACTTTAAACAAAAAACAAACAATGAAAAAATTATTTACACTTGTGGGCATTGTACTTTCAGCAAATGCTTTTGCCCAAGGTTGGAATTTTCAGGCTGGCGTTGGTGGTCACCTTTGGAATATTTCTGATGCGGTTGGCTTCGGTGTCAGCGTTAATGCCGGTACTACTTATGACTTCAACAAAGTTGTTGGTGCTCGCCTAGACTTCAACTACGATTTCGTTGGTGAAGAAAGAATCAAGCGTGCTGGTTTACAAGCAAACTTCCACCTGATGCCTTTGCTTTCTGAAGCGCCTTCAAAATTTGGTCTCGACGTGCATACAGGTTTAGGTTGGGTAAATAACAGCAACGCTATGTATAACGACGGTTATTATTTCCGCGGCGATGACGCTTGGAACCGTACCATCGGGATTACGCCAACTTATCAGCTCAATGAGAAAATGCATCTTACTTTCGACTTGACCCTGAATAACAATAGAAAAACAGATACGCAGTTGAAGAACTACGCAAATGCTATTGTTGGTATTCGAAGAGCTTTCTAAGAATTTATCTCTTATCAATCAACAAAAAAGCCGTGTCAAATGACACGGCTTTTTTGTTGAAACCTACTTCTTTCAACCAAAAGAAGTAAAATGCTGCAATTATTTTTTACTTTCGTTCTTGGCCTTTATTACTTTTCTTACTTCAATAATTCGGCGAAGGTTTCTTAAGTACAAAGAAAGAATAACACCGATGCCGAGTAATACTGAAACTACTACCCATTGTGCGGTATGAACTGTTGTTTGCCATACTAACAAGCAAATACCAATGTTGATGACAACAATGATTGAAGCAGTTTTACGGTGGTTCCAGCCATGGTAATCCATTAAGAGGTGATGAATATGGGTGCGGTCTGGCGCAAATGGCGATTTTCCTTCAGAGGCGCGTGCAATAAAAATTCGAATAGAATCGAAAACTGGAATGTAGAGCATTCCAATCAACAGATGCGGCACATTGCTAGGTTGAATGGTTTTGATATAGTTAGGGTAATCACTGGACATGATTTCAATTACGAATGCAGACAAAATAAAACCAATAAACATAGAGCCGGTATCACCCATGAAGATTTTTTTGTTGGTGCTGAGGTTATAGCGCAAGAAAGCCAAGAACATCCCGACAAAAGCCACACAGACCATCATTATGGTATAATCTTGACGCTGTAAATAAAACCAAGCAAAGAAAGCAAAGAAATAACAGGCCAAGGAGGAAGAAAGGCCATCAATACCGTCAATGAGGTTGTAGGCATTGATAAAGAAAATTACTACGGCAAAAGCCAATGGGACGGATACCCACAAGTATATATCGTGAATACCTAGAAAGCCGTTGAGTTGTGTAATTTGAAAGTCAGAAGACAGGAATAAAATGGTAGTGGCTAGCAGCTGCCCAATAATTTTGTTGCGCGGGCTTACACCAGTGAGGTCATCTTTGAGACCTATCATAAAAATAATAAGCGCCGCCGGGATCATGTAATAGGCCCTACCCGTGATAAAGAACTGCTCAGAGAAGGAAAGCGCAAGCACAAAAACAATGAAAAAAGAAATACCCCCAAAACTGGGTACCATATTTGAGTGCGAACTGCGTTCATTGCGTTTTTCAAAGAGGCGGCGTACCTTCACCACATTCATGATAACTGGTGTCAGGTAATACGTGATGGCAAAGCCCCCCGTGAAAAATAACATCAAGACAAAAAGGATATAGAGTGTCATGAAGTAAAAAGAGTTTGATGATACAAAGATGCGAAGTGTTGAGAAAAGGTTGCCTTAACTTTCAAGATAAAAAGAAGAAAAAAGGGTTACCTTAATCTTTATGGTTAATTTCTAATTGGTTACTCCAGTTAATAACCTTCATGCGTTTGTCTACCGGATGCTTGGTTTCAAACAAAATATCGTCTACGTCAAGGGCCGTAAGCAAGGCAATTTTTGTACGAAGTGTCTTGATAAAACTTTCGCGACGTTTCTTAAGCGTCTCAAAAGAAAGCTGTTCTTCGTCAAAAAGATCATTGAGTGCCGAAAGTTCGATGCTGCCATGCTGATGAATGAGCGTGATACAACGCCACTCTAAGTCTGAAAAATCACTGCTCTTTAAAATGGCATTGCGTCTTTTGTACCAATCTGTTTTATGAACGCGTCTGATATAGAACAAGAGTAAGAATAAAACAAGATTTAAGAGCAACGAGAACCACAAATAAGAATCTAAAGGAATTTGTTTGAACAAAGAGAGCTTCTTGTAGAAAAATTGCTCTTGGCTTTGAGAACCAGCAATTAAAGCTGCTTTGGTTAGTACACTGGCCTTCGTGGTTGGAGAATTGGTAGTTCTATTCATTACCAAGAAATGATCCGCATGCTTATTTGGTATAAGATTTTGATACGTTAAAAAACGCGGGTGATGGTAACTTGTAAACTTGTTATTACGCACATCAGTGTGTACCAAATACTCCAAACTTATAAACCACTCTTGAGGTAAATTTCCAGAAGGACTTTTATGTTTAGCAAATTCTCTGTAGTTCTGATTGAGTTCAGCAAAGTAACTCCACGTGCGCGTTTTGAAGTTAAAACACCACATATCGAGCAAGGGCTCATCATCCATTCCACGACGACCTTTGCCGCCCCAAACATAAAATTTAGAACCAGAAACAATACTTTGGGCAGCTTGACGAGTTGGAGGCCGCACCTCATAGTTGCGATTAACAACCTCAAACCATTCTAAAGAACTTGGTTCAAAATAAGTGATGAGATTCTTGGTGCGGAAATAACCGTAGCCACCAAAAAAGTGAACTTTGTTATGGTAAGTAAATACATTGGCTCCAAACTGATTTTTGTGTGCAAAAGACACATCAATGCGCTTGAGCACCTGATTTTTAAGTTCGTAAACGATGCCGCAACCTCGTGAAATAAAATACAGCTTATTTAAACCCACAACATGCACTAAAAACTCATCCTTGAACTGGGCCCAAGGCATTTGCAGCTGTA
>JBILTD010000198.1:0-3449 GCA_044371695.1 Crocinitomicaceae bacterium
CAAGTTCAAAAAATAGAAATAAGCCGAAAAGCGCTTCGAAAAGTAGGTAGTAGTTGAGTGCACTAAGGCCAAGGAACAGTCCGAAACTGCCAAGCATAATAGAACGTCCTTCTCTGTGAAATGTCATCATCGCCAATAAAGATAAATAATGGACCAACAATAAAAAAATGGAATGGCAAATAAGGCAGCGTCAAAACGATCGAGCACCCCGCCGTGGCCGGGTAGGATAGTCCCGCTGTCTTTGATACCTAGACTACGTTTGAATAAAGATTCAAGAAGGTCACCGAAAATAGCACAAGGTGCAATGATAATAGCAGAAATGACCCAAAATAAAATTTCTCCTTGGTTAATGTAAGCGCCAATAATAAAACCTAAAAGAACCGTAAAGAATAAGCCTCCAATGGTGCCTTCCCAAGTTTTTTTCGGAGAAATACGCTCAAAAAGTTTGTGTTTACCAAGCTTACGTCCTGTAAAATAGGCAAAGGAATCATTGGTCCAAATCAAAAGAAACATCCCAAGTACTTTAGGTAAGGTTGAGGTGTCTCTGACGTGTAAGTCGATGCTGAGGTAAAAAGGAACTACCACATAAATGATCCCAAACACCAGCACTGATATATTGAGTAAGGGGTGTTCGTGCTTGGCCCAAAGTTCATTCAAGATAAGTGTAAAGAACAAGGGGAAAATAAGCGTGAGCGATATGACTGAATACCATTCAAAGCTAATCCCGACCAGCAACACATAGATGAAAATGCCGATGAAGAGTCCTATTTCTTTGGATACTTCGACAATTTCATGATTTTTGAAAAAACGGTAAAACTCCCAGAGGCCTACCACCATGAAAAATGAAAAGACAAGTGCAAAGATGTAGGGGTTCCAGAGCATAGAGCCAATCACCACCACCCCAAAGATGCTGCCTGTTATGATTCTTTGCCCAAGGTTACCCAACATATTTTAAGATGCGGTTTCTTCTGAATTTGCGTCAGCGTTTCCTGCTGGATTTTCTGCTGAATTCTCTTCCGAGGGTTCAGAAGTGCTAACTTCCGAATTTTGAGTGTCATCAACTTCAGCTGCCGATATAGTGTTCTCTTCTGATGGATTTTCAGGAGCAGTTTCGGAAGGTTCTGCAACTGTTTCTGCTGTTACTTCTGGTTGCGTTTGCTCTGGTTCAGGATCCCAAGGGCGTTTTCCAAAAACATCCTCGAGGTCTTCTTTAAAAATCACTTCTGATGTTAAAAGACGACCAGCCACTTGTTCTAGTTGTTCTTTGTGTTCACCGAGCAATTGCAAAGCTCTTTGATACTGGCTTTCGATGAGTTTGCTCACCTCTTCATCGATGATTTTTGCAGTGTCATCAGAATAAGGTTTTGTAAATGCATCGCGGCCCTGAGAATCATAGTAGGAGATGTTACCAACGCGTTCGTTCAGACCATAGATAGAAATCATGGCATATGCTTGTTTGGTTACACGCTCGAGGTCTGAAAGAGCTCCGGTTGAAATTTTATTGAAAATCAATTGCTCTGCAGCTCTACCACCCAACGTAGCACACATGTCGTCGAGAAGTTGTTCAGTGGTGGTGATACTGCGCTCTTCTGGTAAATACCATGCTGCACCCAAAGATTGTCCACGCGGAACAATGGTTACTTTTACCAAAGGGTTTGCATATTGTAATAACCAAGAAACAGAAGCATGACCAGCTTCATGGAAGGCAATCGTTTTCTTTTCTTCTGGAGTAATAATTTTATTCTTCTTTTCAAGACCACCAATAATGCGATCGACGGCATCGAGGAAGTCTTGCTTTTCAACGTGCTTCTTGTTATGACGTGCTGCAATAAGCGCAGCTTCGTTACACAAATTAGCGATATCGGCTCCAGAGAAACCAGGTGTTTGCTTCGCAAGGAAATCGACGTCAATTTCAGTAGAAAGTTTGATTGGCTTGAGGTGGACACCAAAGATTTCTTTGCGCTCATTGAGGTCTGGCATGTCGACATAAATTTGTCGATCAAAACGACCAGCGCGCATTAATGCACTGTCTAGGACATCGGCACGGTTGGTAGCTGCCAAAATAATGACCCCAGAGTTGGTGCCGAAACCATCCATTTCTGTTAAAAGTTGATTGAGCGTGTTTTCGCGTTCGTCATTGGTATTGAAACCATTGTTTTTACCACGCGCTCTACCGATGGCATCAATTTCATCGATGAAAATAATAGAAGGTGCTTTTTCTTTGGCTTGACGGAAGAGGTCACGGACACGAGAAGCTCCGACACCTACAAACATTTCAACGAAATCTGAACCAGAAAGCGAGAAGAATGGAACTTTGGCCTCGCCTGCAACAGCCTTAGCCAAAAGGGTTTTACCCGTTCCTGGAGGGCCTACTAAAAGCGCGCCTTTAGGAATTTTGGCACCAAGCTCTGTGTATTTTTTAGGATTTTTGAGGAACTCAACTATCTCAACGATTTCTTCTTTAGCACCTTGAAGACCTGCAACATCTTTGAAAGTAACGTTTGTGCTTTTGCCTTTTTCATAGACTTGTGCACGAGATTTACCGATATTGAAGATTTGGCCACCGCCACCGCCAGCACCGCCACCGCCAGACATTCTACGCATGACAAACATCCAGATCAAGACGATAATCCCGAAAGGAAGTAGGTAGCCTAAGATTTGGGCAATCCAGTTGGTTTCAATGACGTTTTCGTAGTCGCTGTATTTGCGGTCGTCGAGGGCTTTTTCAAAGTTAGCGTGGTTACCAATGTTCTCGAGTTCAAAAACCAAGCGATTTAAGTCTGCTTTCTTTCCGTTGACAACTTTGCGCATGTTCGGAAAATCGAGTTTTTTGTGCGTGTTGATATACTGAACACCTTCTTTGCGCAATTGGAAACGTGCAGAACTTTGGTTGACGATTTTGATGTTCTTGACACCTTTTGCTTCAACCAACTCTAGTAACGTTTCTTTGTATTTGATGGTCGTGTTGGTTTCGCTATTGACATAAAGATGCGTACTCACGAGTAAAATCACGAACGCAACATAAATCCAATAAACGGATAGCGGGCTTTTTCTTTTTTCTTCTGACATAAGGGGAGGTCTTAAATATTTGGAACATCCGTTCTTTTGGCATCGGCCCAGAGGTCTTCGATGTCATAAAACGAGCGTGCATCTTTGTAAAAGATATGACATACTACATCAATGTAATCTAATAAAATCCATTCGGAATTAGATTTTCCTTCGGTACGCCATGGTTTTTCTTTGAGTTCTTTTCTAGTATTTCGTTGCACTGCGTTGGCTATACCATCTACTTGCGTGCTAGATTCACCGCTACAAAGTACAAAGAAGTCGCAGACTGCGCTGTCTAACTCTCTGAGATCAAGGATAGTAATGTCTTGTGCTTTATTGTTTTGCATCCCTTCAATGATAGCATCCAAAAGGAGCTCTGAGGGGCTTGATTTTTTCTTTTT
>JBILTD010000047.1:0-10703 GCA_044371695.1 Crocinitomicaceae bacterium
GGTGGGCATACTGAGTATTTCAAATACATGTATGATCTCTTGCAAGAAAAAGGAGCGCCGCACATCAAAATTTTTGGTGGTGGAGGCGGCACCATCCTTCCCTCTGAAATTGAAGAATTACAACACTACGGCATTACCCGTATATATCATCCTGATGATGGCCGCGCGATGGGCCTTCAAGGCATGATCAATGACCTCATTCAAAAATGTGATTTCGCAGTTGGCGAGCCTAAAAAAGAAAGCGCTGCTTCTATTCTCGAGCATGTAGAAAAGAAGAATGTACCTTACTTAGCTCATTGCATCAGTGCCGCTGAAAATTACCCAGAAGCCAATGCCGAATTGCTTCAGCTACTCCGTGAAAAAGGCGAACAAAAAGCAGTGCCTGTGCTCGGTATTACCGGAACAGGGGGCGCAGGGAAATCGTCATTAGTCGATGAATTGGTACGCCGATTCTTAATTGACTTCCCCGAAAAAGAAATTGCGGTTGTCTCTGTAGACCCATCAAAAAGAAAAACAGGCGGCGCCCTACTAGGTGACCGCATCCGCATGAACGCTATCAAAAGCCCAAGGGTTTACATGCGCTCTTTGGCAACGCGTCAGTCCAACTTGGCACTTTCTAAACATGTGGCCGAAGCCATTTCGATTTTAAAAGCCGCTCATTATGACCTCATCATTCTTGAAACTTCCGGAATTGGTCAATCTGATACCGAAATTCTAGACCACTCTGACGTTTCTTTATATGTTATGACGCCAGAATATGGTGCCGCTACGCAACTCGAGAAAATCGACATGCTCGACTTCGCTGACGTCATTGCACTTAACAAATTTGACAAACGCGGTGCCCTCGATGCCCTTCGCGATGTCCGCAAACAATACCAGCGCAACCACAACCTCTGGGACAACCCTGTAGATGATATGCCTGTTTATGGTACTATTGCTTCACAATTCAACGACCCAGGCATGAACACCCTTTACAAGGTACTCATGGACAAAATGGTCAGCAAAGCCAATAGCACTTTGGTTTCTACTTTTGAAATAACGCGTGAAATGTCTGAAAAGATCTTTGTGATTCCGCCAGACCGCACACGCTATCTTTCTGAAATCTCTGAAAACAACCGCGCCTATGACAAATGGGTAGCGCAGCAAGTTCAAGTAGCCGAAAAACTCTATGGCTATCAGGTTTCTATGGATGCCTTAAGCGCGTCCAACCTCGATGACAAAGACCGCTTAGTGAAGTCTTTACAAGAGGCTTTTGAAAAGGAAAAACTCAACTTTGACCCCAAAAACTGGGAGATCATTCAAAATTGGGATACCAAAAAACAAGCGTTCAAAAACCCTGAATACCAATTCAAGGTGCGCGATAAAGTCTTGAGCATCCAAACACACACAGAATCGTTATCTCATTTGCAAATCCCGAAGGTAGCAACACCGAACTACCGCAGTTGGGGTGACATCTTGCATTGGGTACTCCAAGAAAATGTTCCTGGTGAATTCCCTTACACTGCTGGGCTTTTTCCTTTCAAACGCGAAGGCGAAGACCCAACCCGTATGTTTGCAGGTGAAGGTGGCCCAGAACGCACCAACAAACGTTTCCACTACGTTTCTCTAGGAATGCCTGCCAAGCGCTTATCTACAGCCTTTGACTCCGTAACGCTTTACGGCAATGACCCTGATTTACGCCCCGATATCTATGGCAAAATCGGAAATTCTGGGGTATCTATTTGCTGCCTCGACGACGCTAAAAAACTCTATTCAGGTTTTGACCTCAGCCATCCGGCGACATCAGTATCCATGACCATCAATGGCCCAGCCCCGATGTTATTGGCTTACTTTATGAACGCTGCCATTGACCAAAACTGTGAAAAATACATCAAAGCCAACGGCCTAGAAGCAGAAGTTGAAGCCAAAATTGCAGCTATTTACAAGGAAAAAGGAAGCCCACGCCCTGCATATCAAGGAGAATTACCTGAAGGCAATGACGGGCTCGGTTTATTCTTGCTTGGCGTAACCGGTGACCAAGTTCTGGCACCTGAAGTTTATGCTCAAATCAAAGCAGATACCCTCAAACAAGTCAGAGGTACGGTTCAGGCAGACATTTTAAAAGAAGACCAGGCGCAAAATACCTGTATTTTCTCTACTGAATTTGCTTTGCGCCTCATGGGCGATGTTCAAGAGTACTTTATTGCCAATAGTGTACGCAACTTCTATTCAGTTTCTATATCTGGCTATCACATTGCTGAAGCTGGCGCTAACCCGATTACACAATTAGCGTTTACGCTTTCCAACGGCTTTACCTATGTAGAGTACTACCTCAGCCGTGGCATGGACATCAATGAATTTGGTCCTAACCTATCCTTCTTTTTCTCAAACGGTATTGATCCTGAATATGCAGTAATTGGCCGTGTAGCTCGCCGTATTTGGGCAAAAGCCTTGGCTAAGAAATATGGTGCCAATGCAAGAGCACAAATGCTCAAGTATCACATCCAAACTTCTGGCCGTTCCTTACACGCCCAAGAAATCGACTTCAACGACATCCGCACCACACTGCAGGCACTTTACGCCATCTATGATAACTGTAACTCATTGCACACCAATGCCTATGACGAAGCCATTACCACGCCAACCGAAGAATCGGTACGCAGAGCCATGGCCATTCAGTTGATCATCAACCGCGAGTTAGGTTTGGCTAAAAATGAAAACCCACTTCAAGGTTCGTTTATCATTGAAGAGCTTACCGATTTAGTCGAAGAAGCTGTTCTTTCAGAATTTGACCGCATCACGGAACGTGGCGGCGTACTTGGCGCTATGGAAACGATGTACCAGCGCTCGAAAATTCAAGAAGAATCGTTGTACTACGAAACTTTGAAGCACACCGGTGAGTTTCCTATTATTGGGGTCAACACCTTCCTCAGTTCCAAAGGATCGCCAACAATTTTACCAAAAGAGGTCATTCGTGCCACTGAAGCTGAAAAGCAGTACCAAATTGAGATGCTTCAAAACTTGCAAAATGCACAGAAAGCAAGAGCCGAAGAAGGGATTCGTTTGGTTCAGGACGCTGCCATCCGCAATAAAAACATCTTTGCAGAACTCATGGAGACCTGTAAAGTGGCTTCATTAGGCCAAGTGACCAAAGCCTTGTTTGAGGTTGGTGGTCAGTACCGCAGAAACATGTAGTTAAAAATGGATGCGAAACTCTCTGCTCAGTTTGAAAAGCAAATTGCCCTTAAAAAGCAAAGTTATCCTGCTGCACAAAGAGCGCTCCTTGCACAAGTCTTGCTTGAAAAATATAAGGACCTATTAGTATCTGAAAAGGTAAAAGCCAATTTAGAGCTTTTACAAGATTCAAATACTTTTAGTGTAACCACTGGACATCAGCTCTGTTTAATGACCGGACCTTTGTATTTCATTTACAAGATCTTGCACGTTATTAAACTTTCAGAAGAACTCAAGGCTCAATTTCCTCAAGAGAACTTTGTTCCCGTTTATTGGATGGCCTCAGAAGATCACGATTTTGAAGAAATCAAAAGCTTCTTGCTCTTTGGTCAAAAATGGAGCTGGGAAAGCGCGCAAAAAGGTGCAGTAGGGCGCTTCGACAACTCAGAACTGCTTCCTTTACTCGCTGAGCTCAAAACTAAATTCCAAAATAACCCATCTGCTGAAATCCATCGGTTATTGCACTGCTTTGAGGCAAAAGCATATGGTGCTGGCTTTTTTGAATTGGTTCATTCCTTATTTGATGCCTATGGTTTGCTCATCATCGATGCCGATGAACCAGCCCTCAAACAAAGTGCCTGGCCTATATGGGAAAAAGACTTGCAAACCACTGCCATTCATGAAGCCGTTTGTAAAGAAACCGAAAAGCTCAAAAAAGAGCACCAACCTACTCCTATTGAAAGCAAGGAATCGAATTTATTTCTGTTAGGGAAAGAGAAAAGGGAAAGAATAGAAAAATCCGGTGCGCTCGATTTTCAAAAAGAAGACAGTGAGCAACTATCACCGAATGTGGTACTGAGGCCCCTCTACCAAGAGTGGATTTTGCCCAATTTGGCCTATGTAGGTGGCCCAAGTGAAATCGCTTACTGGCAACAATTACCACTTGCTTTTGCTTGTTTAGACCTTCCTTTTCCGCTTACCATTCAGCGTGCTGGAGGTATCCTCATTCAAGAAAAAGACCTAGAATTCATCGAGAAAATAGGTTTTGAAAAGCAAGATTTCTTAGTCGATAAAGCAGTATTAAAAGAGCGTTATTTGCAAGCACAAGGCGATCAAGCACCAGATTATTCTATACAACAACAACTTTGGACGAGCTATAAAAACAGCTTTTTTGAGCTGATAGAACAAGAACTTCCTCAAGAAAAAAGAATGGTCGAGGCCGAACTGACACGCATTCAAAAACAACTCGAAGCACTCGAGCAAAAATTTGAAAAAACGCGCAAGGCCAAATTTGATAAAGCCCTCAAGCAAATTGATCAACTCTCAGAGAAACTTATGCCCAAAGGCCAACTACAAGAGCGTCAACTCAATATCTTACAATTTTGCCCAGATGGCGAGCTCAGTTCAAGAATTGCAGCTATTTATGCGCAAATGAAGCTCGATTCCAAAGAAAGTCAGTGGTTTTTGCTTCCGTAATCTAAAAAATACGACCTTTGTGTCAAACTGACATTATGGCTCAAAACGAAATCCGCAACGTCCTCGCCCAGCACCCGACTATTCCGGTAGTAACCTTCAACAGCACCGAAGAAGTGGCTCCTAAAATGGAAGCACTCATCGCTCGCGGCATTTTCTGCATCGAAATTACCTTGCGTACCCCCGCTGCCTACGACTGCATCGCATTGGCCAAGAAACTATACGGAGACCGCTGTGCCATTGGCATGGGAACAGTTGTCAAAGTAGAGCAAATCGAAAAAGCCATTGAGCTCGGCCTTGATTTCATGGTAAGCCCTGGCCTCAATGCCAACTTGGCGCCACATTTTGAAAAAAGCGGCATCGCATTTATTCCGGGCGTCGCTACTCCTAGTGAAATCATAGAAGGCATTCAGTATGGCTGGGACACCTTCAAATTCTTTCCGGCAAACCTTTTCGGTGGCTTAGGTGCCTTAAAAGCCTATGGCCAAGTGTTTCCTTCCATCAAATTCTGCCCTACTGGTGGTATTACCGAAGAAAGCTACCCTGAATACCTTGCGCTACCCAACATCATTTCGGTGGGTGGTTCTTGGATGTAGCTCCAACACTTCTCTCTTTTTCTTGTTCTCTTCTTATGCTCTTTCTCCTTTTTCTGTTGCTACTCATTGTTTCTGAGTGGATTTTTCTGCTTGGCCTCTGGAGTATCCCAAACCCGCTACTCGCCGCTTTTGGCTTCTTGCATTTGGGGCTTATCTTAGGTAGCATCTTGCTCTTTATTTGGGGTTTTCGCAATGTCAAAATGCGCAGTAACTACCGCTTAGGCTTTTCTATTTTCGGTTTATTTGTGGCTTTAGCCCTACCCGTAATGCTCTTTCTTATTCCTGGCTTGATCTTCCTGAGCTTTCAATTAGAAAGCGCTCGCAATATCGGCTTTATCTTGGCTGGCCTCCATTTTATTGCCATTCTTTACGGTATTTTTATTGGCCGCTGGTCGTGGAAGGTTCGGCCCTTAGAACTCTCCTTTGAACATCTTCCAGAGGCCATGGATGGCGTCAAAATCTTACAAATTTCAGACGTACATATCGGCAGCTTCTATGGTCAGACCCACAAAGTGCAAAAAGCCATCGACCTCATCAATTCCAGAAATGCAGACTACTTTCTTTTTACCGGAGACCTCGTCAATAACAAAGCCGATGAGTTCAGAGGTTGGGAAGCGCTTTTCTCGCAAATCTCCGTGAAAAAAGGCAAATACAGCATTCTTGGGAACCACGACTACGGTGACTACATTTCCTGGGACTACGACCACGAAAAAGCCGCCAACCTTCAAGAATTAATCCGTCTGCATCAAATCGTTGACTGGACACCACTACTCAATGACGCCGTTGAACTTTCACCAGGCTTTTGGCTGCTTGGAGTCGAAAACTGGGGCCGCTCTATGTTCAGACAAAGCGGCAAACTCGAAGAAACACTCGCCAAAACTGGCCAAGGCTTCAAGCTTCTCATGAGCCACGACCCTAGCCATTTTGATGCCCAAGTGATCCATACCGACATCGACCTCACGCTTTCAGGCCATACCCATGGCATGCAATTTGGCATCGAGCGCTTTGGCATCCGTTGGAGCCCCGTTTCTTTCGTGTACCCAAAATGGGCAGGCCTATACCAAGTTGACCAGCAATTCTTGTACGTCAACCGTGGCTTTGGCTACCTCGGCTTCCCAGGCAGAGTCGGCATTTACCCGGAAATCACAGAATTTACGCTGAAGCGTTCCAAAGCACAATAAAAAATTATTAAATTTGCAGCCATCGTTATCTCCTTTTAAGGAAAAGATAACCGGTCCTATAGCTCAGTTGGTTAGAGCAACAGACTCATAATCTGTGGGTCCACGGTTCGAGCCCGTGTGGGACCACAAAAAAAGCCCCAGTGATGGGGCTTTTTTAGTTTTTGGTCAATTCGTTTCTACATCTTCCTGCAACGTATCCGATGATTCAGTTACTTCCTCCACATACCCCTTCAAGGTCCAAGAAATCAAAAGATAAGCGAGTAGACCGATAAATGCAGCTACCCAAAACGGGGTGCCGAGGCCGATATTGGAGTTCGGGATGCTTGTTTTAAAGTTGTAGTAGAACCACATGAAAAGAGGTGGGCCAATGATTTCGGCTAAGCTCATGAGGCTGGTGAAGATGCCCTGAAGTTCGCCTTGCTCATTGCTCTGGACTTGACCAGAAACTATTGAACGGATAGCGGGGTCAACGATACCCGTGAAGGCGTAGGGTAAAATGATGACGTACATCATCCAGCCTTGATTGATGAGCCCGAGTCCGATCAACACAAAAACCGAGAGGAAGAGCCCAGCTTTGGCGGCATTTTGTTGCCCTAGTTTTTCGACAATTTTACCGGTAAAAGCGCCTTGTACCAAACCGAAGCAAACGCCAACAACTGCTAACGATATGCCGACTTCTTTGATGGTCCAACCGAATTTTTCCATGGTGTAAAAATTCCAGGTAGAATGCACACACATGGAGGTAAGGATGGTTAAAAAAGTGACGAGGAATAAGTATTTTAATTTTTCAAAGCGCTTGATTTGTTGGAGGGCCCCAAACGGATTGGCGCGTTTCCATTCAAATTTGCGGCGATTTTCAATTGGTAAAGATTCTTTCAATACCAATAAACCATACAGGAAGTTTGCCATTGAGAAAAAAGCAGCAACTAAAAACGGAGTTCTTGGACCGAAATCAGCAAGAAGACCGCCAATAGCAGGGCCAATTACAAAACCAATTCCGAAGGCAGCACCGATCATGCCAAAATTCCCTGCTCTGTTTTCAGGTGTTGAAATATCGGCAATATAGGCTGAAGCCGAAGTAAAACTAGCGCCAAAGATGCCAGAAATGGCGCGGCCCAATACCAACCAAAAAAGATCGGGGGCAAAGTACATCACCATGTAATCAAGGCTCATGCCCAAAACTGAAATCAGTAGAATGGGGCGGCGACCATAACGATCGCTTAAATTTCCGATGAGTGGAGAAAACACAAATTGCATCAGGGCATAGGCACCCATTACCCAACCAAAATATTGCGAAGCCTTTCCTAACGGAACGTGAGCCGTTTGAGCAATTAGTGATGGAAATGAAGGAATGATA
The DNA here is from genome assembly GCA_044371695.1 of Crocinitomicaceae bacterium. Classification (GTDB taxonomy): domain Bacteria; phylum Bacteroidota; class Bacteroidia; order Flavobacteriales_D; family Crocinitomicaceae; genus UBA952. Next base: position 7,761 of record JBILTD010000047.1, read on the forward strand.
ATACCTAAACCGATTGAGTCTAAACAGATGGTTACCAATATAAAAATGAGGGCGGATTTCGGGTTAATGAGCTGCACTTTCTGAAGGAAAAATTTGATTAAGATCGCGTATGTTACGAAGATACAAGGAAACTACAATACTTATCGAAGATAAATCAAGTATTGCGCCACACAATATTTTTGAAATAATTGAAGTTCCAATTAAACTTTAAACCCAATTTATTCCCATATCAACATTATCTTTAAGCTCAAATAAAGAGAATTCCATGCAAAAAATCCTATCCCTCTCCTTTTTCTTACTTTTTCTGAACAGTACCTACAGCCAGCCAGTAAAACCCATTTTTAAAGGGGGTGAAGCGCAAATTGTGCCCGAATTTAGTGAGCCGTCACAATGGATCAAAGAGGAACTTTGGGTTCAAACCAATTTTGACAGCGACTCAAATGGTAAGCTTGACCGCATGCACGTGTTTTTAACACGCCCGCTACAAACCAATACTCAAAAGCTCAAATTGCCAGTAATTTATACAACTAGCCCCTATTTTGCAGGTACTGGTGGCGATTCAAAAAGTTATTATTGGGATGTCAATCATGAACTCGGGGCAACACCTCCACCCCACCAACATGCCGTTGCTAAGCGCAAGGAAAACCGACCACTAGAAGCTTATTTCCAAGATCAAACTTGGGTAAAAAGAGGTTTTATTACGGTCTATTCTTCCTCACCTGGAACCGGATTTTCAGATGGCGCTCCAACAATTGGGGGTGAAAACGAGAAATTGGCACCTGCTGCGGTTATTGATTGGCTTTGCGGAAGAGCACTCGGGTATACAACAAGAACTGGTACCGAAACCGTGACCGCATTTTGGTGTACTGGAAAAGTGGGCATGATGGGAACTTCTTACAATGGAACTTTGTGTTTGGCCGCGGCTTGCACAGGCGTAAAGGGTTTGGAAGCAATTATTCCGAATGCCCCTGTGAGTTCTTGGTATTTGTATTACAGGTCGAATGGTTTGGTGCGTTCACCAGGTGGTTACTTAGGCGAAGACACCGATATCTTATATGATTTTGTACACAGCGGTGATCCTGAAAACAGGGCCCACAACGATGCCATCATCCGCGATCAAGTGCTTGTGCCGGGGCAGGACAGAATCACCGGAGACTACAATGCTTTTTGGGCCTCCCGAGACTACTTAACTCAAATGGATTCCATGAAAGCTGCCTTGTTTATGTGTCATGGCTTTGAAGACTGGAATGTCATGGCTGAACACAGTTTTCGCTTTTACGAGAAGGCCAAAGCGATGGGGCTGCCTGCTAAAATTTATTACAATCAAAAAAGCCATGGCTACCCACCACCACTTTGGATGATGAACAAATGGTTTACCAAGTATTTACATGGTATCGATAACGGTGCTGAAAAACTTGCAGACGCCTGGATTGTCGCCAAAGGAGAAAATGAAGCCAGACGCTACCCTGCTTTTCCGCATCCGAGCGCGAAAGCGGTGCGCTATTACCCTCATATGAAGGCAGCAAACACAGGTGAACTCTCCAAAGAAAAAAATACATCAGGAACTTTCAGTTTTACTGATGATGCCAGCCTTTCGGCAATTGAACTTTTAACGGTTAAAAAAGCTGCAAACCGCCTTTTATTTTGGTCAGAACTGAATCAGCCATTACATCTTTCAGGAACAGGGCGCATCCATATTCAAGTAGCCAGCAGTAAAATAGCAGCAAATCTTTCGGTATACTTAGTTGCTGTTCCAAAAGGCGCCAAAATGAACAAACTTAAAATGGAAGATATCGTTGTGAACCGAGCTTGGGCAGATCCACAAAACCATTCCTCATTAGAAAAAAGCGAAGCACTACAGCCCAACATTTTTTATGAACTCAACTTCAATTTCCAACCAGATGATCAAATCATCCCGGCGGGTTATCAATTGGGCTTGCTCATTTTTTCTAGCGATCCTGAGTTTACGCTCAAACCTAAAAAAGGCACACAATTAAGTGTTAACCTAAGTGAGACCTGGATTGATTTAATGGTGGTAGAATAAGCAAACAATTAAGGGCTAACCAAATTGATGCTGATATTCACATACAGCGGATTTGTGAGGCGATTTAACATCACATAAGGCGGAGTGTCTTCAATTAAACCAAAAGCACGGTAATTCTCCTCTCCTCCGATCAAACGATCGACGTCAAAGCGGTAATTGATCCTGTAGCCTGCCTGCACCGACATCCAAATGAAGTCTTTGAGCGCAAATTCATAGATCAAACGCAAGCGAATTTCTCCTCTTCGAACCTCGAGCTCGTCAGCTTGCATGTCATAACCATCAACACTAGCTGTGTTCCATAAACGGTAGCTTTGTCCTTCCAATTCATAGCCCGCAAAAAGCATATTGCGGCTATTGATAGTTCTTCTGACGTGTGCTCTTGCTGGGAAAAGTATTTCAGTACCCCATTTGTTGGCTTGATCTGTAGAGTTAAAGAGCACCACAGGAATGTAATTGATTTCACCAACGCGATAAGTTCTTGCAACACCGACTCCCCATTGCTTCAGCTCTGTAGGTCTTTTTCCAAAAATTAACGCGGCAGAATACTTCAAATAATTGAGCGGCATCATGGATTTCAAAGAATAATTGCCGCTGTAGTCTGCTGAACCCTGAAACAACATAAAATACTTGTCATTGAAGGGTTTGAAAACAGTAGTATTGATACCCATTGTACGCAGACCATGCTCACTTAAGGTTTTCAATAAAGGATTCTGAAGATTTTGTGGGTCTTTGAAATCATAGCGCTGCTCCCAGTAATTGGCGCCGAGCTGCCAAACTAAATTGGTTTGGGAAATCACTGGAATGTTAAAACCAAGTCTCATCCCATGTGAACGCAGCACCTCACCTGTTTGTGGATTCAAGTTGTAGTTAGCAGGCGTTTGAATAGAACGCAAGGTATC
>JBILTD010000244.1:0-2546 GCA_044371695.1 Crocinitomicaceae bacterium
CTTGCAGGCAAATAGCAGCCAATTTAATAGATTGGCCCTCATCATTCAAACCCGAAAAATTAAACACCAATTTGTCATCAAAATCGGTTTGATTGACTTTTTGTATTGCGGGTGTTATTGCACCTAGATTTTGAGCAATCTGAACCAACATATTATTCAAAAGTTCATCTGGGATATTGACCGTTAGACTCTGTTCAACTTGCAATTGGTAGTAATGCTTTCTCGCTACCTGAATGTGTTTGATGCCACTATTTTGATCAAGGCGCAAGACCTGTAAATCTGCTTCTAAGGAACGTCTTGAAATGGCTTTCAAACCAAGCACCGGCAGTTTACTGTTTAAGTAGTCTTGAATTTGGATAAAAGAGGCACGTTGGAAAGCCTGACTCTTTAAGAAATCCGTAATGAGTTGTAATCTTTGGCTTTGTGCGGTGAGCTTCAGCATCTTCAAATATAGTCATTCCGCAGAAATATTGCGGTATGTGAAAAATACCAAAGCAAAAGTTTTTTACTTTAATAAGCACAATATCTTGAATTGGCATTATTTTTGAAACTTAAATGAGCACTCAATTTCGTTTCAACCTAGTCGTATTCATATGAAAAAAGTATTTCTTTCTATTCTTGGTATTGGTTTACTTGCCTCTTGCAGCAAATGGTCTAATTCTCAAAAGCAAATAAATAATACAGCGCTTGATGGCACCTGGATTATTAGTAGTTATATTGATGATGGTGATGACGAAACAAATGATTTTTCGACTTTTCGCCTAGACTTCTTGGAAGATGGGATTTTGAACGGGACCGATCTTTTGAGTAGCAATTCGAATCCGTACGTTGGCAGCTGGTCTATTTCAGATTCTAATAGCAACGACGACAGCCTCGAAGACCTCGATTTTAACATGAATTTCAGTGTGGGTAATAAACTAGATGATTTATCCGATGACTGGGATATCATCTCCTACACAGACACTGAAATTAAACTGATTGACGTATCTGGCGGCGGTGGTGGCACCGATTACCTCACGCTTACCAAGCAATAAATTCTATTAGCAAAATTCATGAAAAGCCCTGAGGAAACTCAGGGTTTTTTGTTCTTCAGAACCTTCAATGGGCTCTTGGTTATAAACCCAGTTGGCTCTTGGAGGCATACTCATTAAGATACTTTCTGTTCGGCCTCCTGAGTAAATGCCAAACTTGGTGCCACGGTCATGCAGTAAATTGAATTCTACATAACGACCGCGTCTGAGTGCTTGCCAGTCTAGCTCTTGAGTTGTGGGTGCTGGCGGTTCAGCACCTTCGACTTGTACGCGGTAAACCACAGGAAAAAGCTTGCCTAAATCTAGGCAATACGAAAATATTTGTTCTTTGCTGAGGCCGCACTTTGTATCAAGTTGATCAAAGAAGATGCCGCCCACACCTCTCGATTCGCCGCGATGTGGCAAGAAAAAATAGCGGTCTGCCCATTCTTTAAATTTGGGATAAAAGGATGTGTCGTATTGATCAGAAGTAGCTTTTAATGCTTCGTGAAAACGTGTAGCTTTTGCATGGTCAACATAATGCGGGGTGAGGTCAATGCCGCCTCCAAACCAATAAGTGTTGTCTTCAAGCTCGAAGTAGCGCACATTCATGTGCATGATCGGGTGGCGTGGATGAACCGGATGCAAAACAATAGAAACACCAGTAGCAAAAAAACGTTCCCCTTCATGACCCAATTGTTTTTTCATCGCGTCAGTCACGGGGCCGTGAACCGAACTGAAAGCCACGCCTCCCTTTTCAAGAATTTTTCCGGAGGTTAAAGTTCTCGTATGCCCTCCACCGCCTTCTTCGCGCTGCCAAGTATCTTCCGTAAAACGCCCCTCGCCATCAAGCAACTCGAGTTGTTCACAAATATGAAGTTGTAGTGCTCTGAACTGCGCTGCGATTTGTTCTTTATTGACCATTGATTTCGATAAATTCGCCATTTTTATATAAAACAACAGGAGCTATTGTATTTTCAATCCCCAAGCCATTGGCGCGGTTCTGAAGACGCATTTTGCTGATATAACCCTGCTGCTGCTCGACGTTTCCTAAAAGTTGCTGGCCGATTAAAAAAGTGACGTCATAGCCCAAACAAGCCAATTTTGTGAGGTCTGCACTGTATTTGCGGCGATACAATTTATGTAAAGGAATCGTTGAATGTGCCTGATAGGAGAAATAGCTAGGAACGGCAACAATAAAACTCGCGTTTAGTGCCGGATTCTTGCTGATTTCTTTCCAATCAAGCCAGTCTTTGCAACCAGCTACTATTAAGGACGAATCGGTACTGCAAAATTGCAAGAGTTCTTGAACTTTAACACGATCTGAACTGAGGCTGACATAAACCAAGGGACCCCCAATTGACTTAAACTTTTTGTAAGTTGACCAAGATGCTTGCTGCAACTTGAGCTTGGATTGTGCGCTAGAAGGTTCTTGAAATGCTTTGATGAATTGTTGCTCAGCATTTTGGTCTTGGGCAAGCGGGCTATTAATCAGGACGATTGTTGCCTCTTGAAATTGAACATGAAGCTCGGCTG
>JBILTD010000048.1:0-10551 GCA_044371695.1 Crocinitomicaceae bacterium
TCTTGATGAGTTTCTTTCGAGTTTGAATACACAAATTTCTTTGATGTTAGCCCTTGAGGTTGAAGAGCAAGAATTGAAAACACGCTTACTTAAAAGAGCTGAGGTTTCGGGCAGGGCAGATGATGCAGATCCAGCAGTTATTGAAAAAAGAATCTCGGTATATAACCAAGAAACCGCTCCGGTAAAAGCGTTTTACCAAGCACAAGAGAAATTTGTTGCCATCGATGGCATTGGCAGCATCGACGATATCACTCAAAGATTATTCGCTGCCATAGATACAACTATATAAATGGCTTCAGACAACTTCGTAGATTACGTCAAAATACATTGTACCTCCGGAAACGGGGGCGGGGGTTCCACGCACTTCAGACGTGAAAAATACATTCCGAAAGGAGGCCCTGATGGTGGAGACGGCGGACGCGGAGGTCATGTCATTTTACGCGGCAACAAACAACTTTGGACTTTATTACACTTAAAGTTTCAAAAGCACATCAAGGCAGGTCATGGCGCACACGGTGCCGGAAATCTCAAAACAGGATCACAAGGTGAAGACGTCTATATTGACGTTCCACTCGGAACCCTTGCCAAGGATGGTGAAACTGGCGAAGTTTTATTTGAAATCACCGAAGAAGGAGAAGAGCGTATTATCCAACGTGGCGGTAGGGGCGGTTTAGGAAACAATCATTTTAAATCCCCTACAAATCAGACGCCACGCTATGCTCAGCCAGGTGAAGAAGGCCTTGAGGGCTGGAAAATCTTAGAATTAAAAATATTAGCAGACGTAGGTTTGGTTGGTTTTCCGAATGCGGGTAAAAGTACTTTGCTTTCCGTGTTGTCTGCGGCTAAACCAGAAATCGGGGATTATCCTTTTACTACATTGAGGCCAAATTTAGGGATCGTAGATTACCGCGATTACCGTTCATTTGTTATGGCTGATATTCCTGGTATCATAGAAGGCGCACATGCTGGAAAGGGTCTTGGTCTTCGCTTCTTGCGCCATATCGAACGCAATTCTTTGCTTTTGTTTATGGTTCCGGCCGATGCCGATGATATCCACAAAGAATACCAAATATTGCTCAATGAGCTCAAGCAATACAACCCAGAATTATTGCACAAACAACGCTTATTGGCCATTACAAAAGCAGACATGCTCGATGACGAATTGAAAGCAGCGTTGGCCAAAGATTTACCAGCGATTCCTTACCTGTTTATCTCTTCAGTTGCTCAGCAGGGTCTCACTGAACTCAAAGACCTGATTTGGAAGCACTTGAATCATGACTGATTTTATTCTTCAGATAGACTGCGGTATCTTATTGCTAATCAATGGCATGCATACACCGTGGCTAGATGAAAGTATGTGGGTGGTATCCTCCAAATGGATCAATTTACCAGTTGCCCTTTTATTGTTTTTTTACCTCAAAAAAACCAACTCTTGGCGCAAGACTGGTTTACTTCTTTTAATGGTCATTTTTGTAGTCGCCATCTCAGACACCATTTCGACACATTTATTTAAGGATGTTTTTCAAAGATTGCGTCCATCGCATGAACCTCTATTACAAGCCAAACTCTTCTTTCACATCATGCCAAATTTCAAACCCTACCTGGGTGGAAAGTACGGCTTTGTCTCGTCACATGCAGCCAATATTTTTGCAGCATTAGCAGTTGTATGGCCTTATTTAAAAACAGACAAACGGGTTGCATGGGTATTTATAATTTGGGGAGTTATCGTGAGTTTATCCAGAGTGTATTTAGGGGTGCATTACCCTACAGATATCATTTGCGGAGGTCTGCTAGGTTTGCTCATTGGATTTTCTTTACGCCAGTATTTACTTTCTAAACTCCTTGACCGATGGGCTTCATGACTTTTGTGTGGGTTTTTATCGGCGGCGGCATCGGAAGCCTGCTGCGTTATGCTTTTTCTAAATGGTTGCCATTTACAGCTGCGCATTTTCCTTGGGCTACTTTACTGAGCAACCTTTTGGCTGCTTTTGTATTGGCATTGGCAGTTCAGTTTTGGAAAGATACGCCCAAATGGGTTCAGATTCAGCCCTTTATTGTGGTCGGTATTTGTGGCGGCCTCTCGACGTTTAGCACCTTCACCTACGAGAATTTTCAGCTTTTACAGCAAGGGCAACTGACCTTGTTTTGGATCAATTTGTTGCTTTCTTTTGGACTGAGTTTGGCGCTTTTCTATTTTTTCGCGCGCAGCACTGGGTCTTACTAGTTTTTGTAAAATCAGTTGCCCTTCCTCTTTGGCCTTCTTGCTTTTTTTCAAGTCCCATAAAAACTTGCGTTCTTCTCTCAACGATTTCTTGGGGTCGATGATGGGTGAAGGATAGGTGACGCCTAATTCAAATTGACATGCTTGAGCAGTTACAGCATCTATTTTCCAAGGTTCATGGATATAAGAGAGTGGCAAATGTGCTAATTCTGGAAGCCATGTTTTGATGAAAATGGCATCAGGGTCGTGTTTGTAGCTATTGTGAATGGGGTTGTAAACTCTGATGGTATTGACGCCGGTAGTGCCCGCTTGCATCTGGAATTGTGGGTAGTGAATACCCGGCTCAAAGTCTAAGAATAAATTTGCTAAATGCGAAACACCATCTTTCCAGTTTTGGAGTAAATGATGGCAAAAGAAAGAAACTAATAGCGCCCGCATCCTGAAGTTGATCCACCCCGTTTCTTTTAAACAGCGCATGTTGGCATCTACCAACGGAAAACCAGTTTTGCCTTCTTTCCAAGCCATGATCAGTTCTTCGTTGCTCGGATATTGCAGCTCCTCATAGGCTTTGTTGATGCAGTGCGTAGCGTAACTGCAATCGGTTTCAAACTTTTGAATGAAATGACAATGCCAATGTAAGCGCGTTAAAAAGGCGTCGAAATTCTTTTTATCTGGGCCTTTTTTCATATGAGCCGCAGAGGCCCGAACAACTTGTCTAATTGATAAATTGCCCCAAGCCAAAAAAGGAGAAAGTCTACTACACGATTTTCTACTCATGGCTGGTTTCGAGATGCCTTGTTGGTAAAGCTTGACGCCTTGTTGCAGAAAATGATTTAAATATTTTTCAGCATAGACCGGACCTGCTTTCTGATAGGATGAAGGATAGCTTTGAACTTGCTCTTGAATGGCTTCAGGAAGCTTAAAAGTAGTTCTGAGCTCAATATATGATCGATCATTATTGAACTGATTTTGTATCACGGGGCTATTGACATATGAAAACCATGCTTTATCCCAGTGCTTTCGGTCTTTGAGGCCTCTAATAATGCCATCTCTTTGAAATTCAGTCCAAGGAATAGATCTTGAGTGCAAATAGGACTTGATTTGAAGATCTCTTTCAAAGGTGCGTGGAGGCCCGCTTTCTTGGTAACTCCAGAGTGCTTGCAAGTTAAATTGTGTTGTAAGCGTCTCAAAAATTGTAGTTGCAGCGCCATATAGCACCTGGACTTGACGTCCAAAAGGCGCTAATAATTCATTGAGTTGTTGAATAGAAGCCCATTGAAATTGCCAATGGCGCAGTGCATTTTCCGGCGCAGCCCATTCTACAGGTTCGATAATCCATATATAGCTAAGCGTTAAGCCACTATTTTCTGCTGCCTCCAAAGCGGCATGATCTTGCAGCCGCAAATCTCGTTTGAACCAAACAATTCCTAGAGGCGCTGCCATGGTTTTATTGATAGTTCTTTTGAAGTTGGCGTTGTACTTTTTTCCAATACGGGAAGAATGAAACGGGTATTTGGCCAGGTTCAGGGAGTAGCCAACTTCTTTGCTCTATTTGAAACGGGTAATTGCTGGTACTTGGGTGTTCTTTACAGCATGCCTTTTTTACATCAAGCATATTGCTGAGTTCTTCAATACTACCTGCGAAGATTTGCAAATTTTTTAAATTGGCCTTTCCCAGGTCATTGATCCAGTTAAAAACAGCAATTGAAACTGGATGTTGGTTCCAAAATTCAAGATCCCAAAATAAAATGCGTTGGTAGTTTTCCTCGGGGTGCCACAGCGGGTCAAGGTTAAAAGGCGTATAGATGCAAGAATTTTGCTCCTTATTGATTACAAGTGAATTTTCTGAAACACCTGAGAAGCGCATATTGAGGTCAACAAGTTCCGCTTCGAGCTCCACGTTTGGCAATTGTTCATAGCTAACATCAAGGGCTGTATGACGTTGGGTAGAATGCGTGTATTTATTGATGTTTTCTTGATTGGCGTAATAAACCTTATTTGAATTGGCGCCACAAACCCATTGCCAGCTCAAATGATTGCTGGCTACATCGGCATCTTTTAAATGATAATGCATCCAGGTTGCAGCTGTTTGCCACGCAATCTGATAATGATTACAAACGAGGCTTGCTAAATACATCCGTAAATGATTGTGCAAATAACCGGTTTGATAAAGTTGTTCAATGCCTAAATCAAGGGCTTCGATTCCAGTTCTAGCTTCCAAAACTTCTTTAGGAAATCCCTCCATATGCTTGATCTTAAATTGTGGATTGCGGAGATTTTCAGTAGGTTTGTGTGCTTGCCATAAGCGTTGAAAATGCTCGCGCCAGCAAAGCTCCATGAGAAAGGATTCCATTTGATACAACTTGAAACCTCGTAGCAATAAACGCTCAATGATCTGGCTAAGACTAATTACACCACGCGCCAGATACGGCGACAAATAACTGACACCGCCATATTGGTAGTTGCGTGTTTTTCCGTAGCTGATTGGGTCAAAACGGTCAATTTTAGCAAAAATTTCTTCAAGTGTCAGGGCAGCAATCATATGCGCAAGGCAGAAATACCACCATCAACATGCATGATTTGTCCGCTGATCCAGGTGGCTTGCTCGCTTAATAAAAAGGCGGCCATCGCTGCGATATCTTGTGGTTCACCTATGCGTTTGAGCGGGTGGCGCGCTGCATTGGCTTCTTTTTTAGCATCTGAGTTTAGTAAGTTTTCTGCAAGTGGCGTGTTGGTCAAAGAAGGCGCAATGGCATTCACGCGGATATTTGGCGCTAATTCAGCAGCCAATGCTCTGGTGAGCCCTTCTAGTGCACCTTTAGAGGCAGATACCAAGGAATGGAAGGGCAATCCTTGCTGAACAGCAACCGTTGAAAACAAAATAACAGCAGCATTTCCAGATTTCTTGAGCGCACCAAGTGCTTGTTGCAAACAGGTAACTGCGCCAAGAACTTGCAATTCATAATCCGAAGAAAAATCAGCGCCTGAAAAACGATTAAAAGGTTTGAGTGCGATATTTCCTGGGCAGTAAACTAAGCCGTGTACCACCTCAGGTAGGTTTAGGGTTTCCGACGACCGTACATCGAAGTTTTGCCAATGTAAATTCGGATGGTTTAAAGCTGGGCTTGTATTTGAATAAGTGGCGTACACCTGATGCCCTTGTTCGAGTAGCATGGTGGTGAGGCTTAAACCAATTCCTTTTGAAGCGCCTATGACGACTATATTTTTTGTTTCCATATAGGTGTAACAAAATTGTAGTACCTTGGTTTGATATAAAACTTAAAATCCATGAATTTTTTCAAACAACATTTCTCGACTATTCTCATTGCCATGGCTGTCATCTTTACAGGTTCTATTCTAGGAAAGTCTTATATGTCAAAAGGAAAGCCAGATGATACCGTTGCTGTGACAGGTTTAGGGGAGCAATCTTTTGATTCAGACTTAATTGTTTGGAATGCCTCTTTTTCTCGAAATAGTTATGAGTTAAAAGATGCCTATGCGCAACTGAACTCAGATTTACGTAGGGTAAAATCTTACTTGAAATCGAAAGGTATCACTGAAGATGAAATGGTATTTGAAGCCGCTGATATTGAAAAATTGTGGTCAAACGTTTATGATGACGAAGGGAATATAAAAGAAACCACATTTGAGGGTTATTCGCTTGAGCAAAATCTGAAGATCAGTTCAAAGAAAGTAGATCTGGTTGAAAATACTTCGCGTCAGGTTTCTGAACTTATTGATGCAGGTATCGAGCTCAAATCAGCTGCGCCACAATATTATTACACCAAATTAGCAACCTTGAAACTTAAAATGATCGAGGCAGCAACCAAAGATGCACGTGAACGCGCTGAAAAAATTGCAGAAAACGGCGGAGGTTCTTTAGGTAAATTGATGTACGCCGATATGGGTATTTTTCAGATTACGGCTGAAAATTCTTCTGAAGAATATGAGTGGGGAGGAAGCTTCAATACCAGCTCAAGACGCAAAACGGCAAGCGTAACAATTCGCTTGAAATATGCCATAGATTAGCGAGTAAACAATTCTTTATCCAGATTCAACCACTCCAATGTGGCATTGCTAAAGATGTCTTCTTTTATTTGAGGGCTAAGTGCACTTTCTTCAATGAATTTACCGATTTCAAGATCGCCGAGCGGGAAGGGGTAATCACTTCCTAAACAAACGCGTTTTGAACCTTGCATTTTGAGGATGTACTCCAACGCATCGATGTCATGGGTAATACTGTCTACCCAGAATTTTCCAAGATAAGTGCGCGGGTTGTGCGGATTATCAATGGCCACTAAATCGGGTCTGCAATTAAAGCCGTGTTCAATGCGTCCTAAAGTAGGCAAGAAAGAACCGCCGGCATGAGAAAAACAGACTCTTAAATCGGGTAATCTTTCCAAAACCCCTCCAAAAATCAAGGAGCAGGCAGCTCTTGAGGTCTCGGCAGGCATGCCAACCAACCATGGGAGCCAATATTTTTTCATGCTATCAAATCCCATCATTTGCCACGGATGAATCATGACGGCCATGCCCAATTTGGCACAGGCCTCAAAAATTGGGAAAAATTTTTCTTCAGAAAGATTTTCATCATTGATATTAGAGCCTATTTGGATGCCAACCAAACCAATACTTTTTGCACGCTCCAGTTCTTGGATTGCGGCCTCAGGATCTTGCATCGGAATGGTTGCAAGTCCGATGTATTGCTTAGGATAACGCGAAACAAGTTCAGCTAAATGGTCATTTAAAAAACGAGAAAGTTCGAGTGCATCGGCTGTCTTGGCCCAATAAGAAAACATGACTGGAATTGTGCAAACTACCTGAACTTGGGTCTGGAAATCTTGATACTCATTGATGCGGAGCTCGGCGTCCCAACAATTTTCTTGGATACGTCTAAAAAATTGCCCACCTTGCATCATGTCTGCACTGCCATCCTGCTGGTGTTCTAGGTGGATGAACTTGCCGTAACCAAATTTCTGCGTCCAATTGGGCATTTCTTTGGGTAAAATGTGGCTGTGCATGTCAATCTTAAGCATAGGGGTGTTTTTTTTAGCGTGTGGCGAAGATACAAAAAAGCTCAGAGCTTATAGCTCATGATGTAGTCATCCATGACAAAACCATTGCCAATATCAAAGATGGCTTCTTCTTTGATTTGAAAGCCAATGTGCGTATAAAAATCTTTGGCTTTATTAGCTTTATTGACCTGTAAGATGATTTCAGAAACATTAGTTTCAGAGGCTCTTTGTATTGCTTTTTGAATGAGAGTTTTTCCGAAACCTTTATTTTGTTGTTGGCCCAAAATATAAAGCTTATTGATCTTGAGTTGTTGCTGCTTGTTGTCTGTTGAGGTGGATATCCATTCTAAGGCAAGGAAACCGAGTTCTGAGTTTTGTTCTGAGAGGATATAAAATTCATGCCCTTGATCGAATTGAGACTGCAGTGTTTGTTCAGAATACATCCAAGACAACATGAATTCTATTTGCGCTGTTGAAATGATATCGGAATAGGTGCTCGGCCAAATGGCACGCGCTAATTTTTCTAGAATGTTCAACTCATGGCGTTGGGCCTTTCGAATCTCCATTTTAAATTTTCACGAAGGGTGCTTGTTGGATTTTGCCGTTGATGTGCAACCTGATGTAGTAGGAGCCAAGTGGTAAATCTTGTACAGCTACTTTCCCGTTGAGTATCTGGCACAAAAATCGTTTGCCGTCAAGGGAAATGATTTCAGCAAATTCTGGCAATTCAACGATGGTAAAGTGCAAGTAGTTTTGCACGGGGTTTGGATACACATTCCAGTCTGTGGAAACCAAAGCATTTTGGGTGCCGAGTGTTTGCAGCGCAAGTTTAACGGCGGCATAGGCATTGACTTTTCCAGCTCCCCACAATGGGCTTCCTCCAGCAGGAATGACGCCGGTATAGTTGTCTTGGCGTGCCGTATTCATGATGATTTCTTTAACTTGGCTAGCTGATAAATACGGATTGGCTTCTAGCATCAGGGCAACAACTCCGGCAACCATGGGCGAGGCCATTGATGTGCCAGAAAACTTGGCAAAATGGTAGGTTGTGTTGTTAAATGTTGTGTTGCCGACAGAAGTGTAATTGGCATTGGTGAATGATGAAACGGCTGAAGCAATAGCCACACCAGGTGCGGCGATATCAGGTTTCATGGCGCCGTCGTAGCGTGGGCCGCGACTCGAGAAATTAGCGAGTGCACCACCTACTAAAGAACCAGAATTGGTGGCATATTGGGTGGCGTAAGCAGCCACACTTATAACTTGGTCTGCACAAGAGGGTTCTGAGATTCCGTTTTGGTTGTCTCCGGCAGTTGTTCCTGTTCCGGCTGGCAAGAAATCCATTCCCCAGTTACCGACATCGTTGGTGAGTTCGGTGACATTCCAGAAATTGACAGTACCTGCGTTCGCTTGAGATTTCAGTTGAACACGCAAGGATGTATTTGTGTTTTTCACACGTAAACGCATTTGTGGCTTGCCATTTAAGGGATGTGCAGCGTCAGCAGAAATATTGTACCAAATGGTGTCTTGATTGACAACAAGAAATGTGTCGATATAACTGGTAGTGGTTGCGGTACTGTAAAAAGGAGTTTCGGCTAATAAGACATTGGAACTATTAGTAATGATTAAACCATTTTCAAATGCTTGCCCAGCCTCGCCCCAAGCGTGGATGCTTTGGCCCCACATGTTTGGGTTGGCACTGTAGTCATAGAATTCAATTCTTGATTTGAGCAAGTCGTTGTTAAAGGTTTTTTTGAGGTGAAAATTAACAGCACCGTTGTTGCCTCCTGAATTGACAAAAACAACGCCCAAATTACTAAAGGCATCTATGGCTTGGCTCAGTAAAGAAGTGCCATCTAGGGTCCCGAAATGATAGAGGCCCCAGCTCATGTTGATGACTAAGCGTTTGTCGACGGCAAGTGCTTTTTGATACATCCATTGCCAGGCATCTAGCACTGCGCCTTCATCTACAAGAAAAGTAACAAAAAGAAATTGTGCATCATAGGCAACGCCTCGGTAGGCAGTAGTTGCACCTGCGCCACCTGCAATTCCGGCGACGTGCGTGCCGTGCGTGCCGTAGCTATATATATTGGAGGTGTCTGAGCCCGCAGCAAGTAAACTGCTTGGTGTCGCATATTCGGTACCGTAATTGAAGCCGTTAGGGGCAGGGCCATTAGTTTTGAATTGATCCCAGGCGGCAAAAATGCGGTTGGTTTGAAGAAGGGTGTCATAGAAGACAGGATGCGTGTAGTCAAAACCCCAGTCGGTCACGCCAATGAGTACATTTTTTCCGGTGTAACCTTGCGGTAGGCCATAGCCGTGGTGCACTGAATCGGCGCGAAGGTCTTTGATGGCTTTGTCGAGGTTTGGATTGATTTTACCAGCAATTTCCAGGTATTCTAGCCCTTTGAGCTCTTGGATACATGAAAGTTTTTGTAATGGAATCTTTACGCTTAAAAATTGTTGTAAAGGTTCAGTGAAAAGGATGCGTTGCCAAACCAATTCTTGTGCAGTAAATTGTGCATTGCTTTTGGCGAGCATTGAAAGATACCACCTTCCATCAATGTTATAAATGGGGTATTTTTTTACAAGCTCCGGGTTCACAGCACCTTTTGACCTTAAAAGAACGCCTTGAATTTGTTCAATTTCTTGACGATCGCTGTTGCTCATTTTGGGAGCAGCCCAGCTAAGGTTAGCTATTGAAAGTAATAAGGTGCAGCAAATTAAAAAACCGAAGCGCATCCCCAAATATAAGCATTTTTGCGCAGTTAAAGCTTCGTAAATAGTGAATTTATAGGCCGTCTGACCTTCTTCAAATGTTGATATTTATCATCGTCGGCGCGTTTACCAATCGTACAAATAAGTGCGCTGTGTAGGCCTTGTTGCTCGAGCTGAAGTAGTTCGTCAAGAGCTGTTGGTACGAACCCTTCCATGGGTGTCGCATCAATTTCGAGTAGGGCGCAGGTGTGCATCAATTGCCCAAGTGCAATATAAGCTTGTTTGTTATTCCATACTTTGACATCTGCTTTTGGTTTGTTCCCAATTGCAGTATGCAAATGACTTCTAAAGCCTTGTATTTGTGCTTCTTCCATTGCTCTTTCATCTCGCATGCGATCGGCATGGGCATCGAGAAATGCAGCATCGAGCTCATTTTTGGCGCAAATGACAAGAACCGCTGCTGCATCTACAATTTGTTGTTGATTCCAAGCAATTTCTTTGACTTTTTCCCTGAGGACGGCATCTTCAATCCAGAAAAAATGCAATGGTTGTAAGCCATAACTACTCGGTGTTAATTGCAAACTTTTTTCAAGTCAGGCA
>JBILTD010000199.1:0-3372 GCA_044371695.1 Crocinitomicaceae bacterium
GGCGTCAATCATACCTTGGCGGTTTTTCCAGTAATTGGCAATCCTGGCATATTTAGAAGCGTAGTTCAAGTTCACGGCTTGGTCTTTATCCATGTAAACTTTCATGGCATCCATGGCAGTTTTAGATGCTTCTACCCATGCAGGGTAAGCATACTTGACATTTTGATCAATGCCACCAGCAGGTAACCAACGGTTCGTACGACCTGGGTAACCTAAGATCATCGCGAAGTCACCTTCTTTAACCCCTTTCATGTTCACTGGTAAGTGATGTTTTGGGTGTAAAGGAACGTTTGTCGTTGAAAAATCAGCAGGATTTCCGTTCGCGTCTGCATAGACACGGAACATAGAGAAGTCTCCGGTATGGCGTGGCCATTCCCAGTTGTCGGTGTCGCCACCAAATTTTCCGATGCTGTTTGGAGGGGTTCCTACTAAACGAACATCTTTGTAGTCTTGGTAAACAAAGTAGTAGAATTCATTGCCTTGGAAGAAAGAACGAACGTTTACAACATACTTTCCGCCTTCGCTATTTTCTTTTTCAATGAGGGCAATTTCTTCACGGATGGCTTTTTCGCGTTCCGCTTCAGTCATGTTCTTAGATACTTTAGAAAGAACACGTTTGCTACAATCATCCATGCGCACGAAGAAACGCACGTACAAAGACTTCGGCTTGAGTTCTTGACTGCGATCTGCAGCCCAGAAACCGTTGGTGAGGTAGTCGTGCTCTGGGGTAGATAATTCGGCAATGGCATCGTAACCACAGTGGTGGTTTGTTAAAAGTAAGCCGTCTTTAGAAATGAGTTCTGCAGTACACCCGCCATTGAATTGTACAACCGCATCTTTCAAACTTGAATTGTTGATGCTGTAGATTTCTTCAGCGGTGAGTTGAAGACCCATTTTTTGCATGTCGCGGTGGTTCAAACGGTCGATGAACATTAAAAACCACATGCCTTCGTCTGCTCGGACGAAAATACCAACGAATAAAGCGATGGCAAGAGAAATTCTTTTCAGTTGTTTCATGATTTATTTTTTGTTTGGCGAAGATACGTAAAGTTTTTTCTTCATTCTACTCAAACTCTCAGGTAAGATGCCTAAATAGGAAGCAATTTGATGTTGAGCAACAAGTTGTTCAATTCCGGGGTGTCTTTGCAAAAGTTCTTTGTAGCGTTCTTCGGCATGAGAAGATATGGTCATAAGAAAGCGTTTCTGAAGGACGGCCAGTGTTCTTTGAGCCATAATCCTAAAAAGTCTCTCTAGTGCAGGTACCTGAAAATACATTTCTTCGATATCGGATTTAGAAACTTCTAAGATATAACTCTCCTCCAAGGCTTGTACACTTAATGTAGCTGCTTCATTGAAATGAAAACCAGCGAGGTCGCCAACCCACCAATCAGAAAATGCAAAATACATCACATGTTCATTGCCTTTTGGATCGGTATAAAAAACGCGTAAAGTTCCACCGGCAACAAAACCTTGCTGAAAATTTGTGCTGCCCACACTGACAAAATAGTCTTTCTTGGCGAGCTTTCGCAAGTGAAATTTGTCTTTAATAATTTGGGCTTCGGCTTCAGATATCTGAACGCGATCTGTAATGTACTTGAGGAGTTTGTCGTGAGCAGTTGCGAGTTCCATGCTTATTTCTTTGGTAAATGACGTATGCGCCATTCAGTGGGGTGTAAATTATTGAAACGCTGGCCCAATTGTTTGACCATAGCAATTGTTTGACCTTGAAAACGAACGAAGTAGTGTCCGGCTACTGCGCTACAAGTTTGGCTTTCTCCGTGTAGAATTTGCAAAGCTTGCTCGTGTTCAACATCTAGAACGGGTAAGTCCCATTTTAAATCAAGGCTATAGACGACATCATAGGCTGGAGCCCAAGATTTTTTAAACTGTTGGGCAATGTGTAGGCCTTTTTTGAGCCAATGAAGGGAGCTTATTTGCTGGTAAAAATCAAATGCAAATGGCGTTGTGGCTTGCAATTGATCGCTTTCAGTCCAAAAGGTGTGGGTAATATTTTGTTGTAAGGGAAGCTCGGTAGTAAGAGCAGTAGTTCTAATTGTTTGTGCCGTTTTTGACTTTCCTTTATCCTTTTCCTTTTTTCTTTGACCTGCATTTCCACTCATCTTTTGAAAAACAGCAATATAAAATCCTTCGCTTTCTGTTTGGCCAGGGAAGAAGTAGTATCCTATTTTAAAGCGGTCTGCTTGCATGCCTTCAAAGTGAGGGAGTTTCACTGAAACTGCTTCAAAGTCTTCGGCAACTAATTTTTGAAGTAAGATTTCATTTTCTTCGGGGTTAAAAGTACAAGTCGAGTATATTAAATAGCCGTTTTCTTTGAGTAGGGGCCAGGTGTCTTCAAGGATTTGCTCTTGCCGAAGTGCACAATGGGCCGCGGCGGCAGTAGTCCATTCGTTGCGGGCTGCGAGGTCTTTGCGAAACATCCCTTCTCCTGAACAGGGTGCGTCGACTAGCAGCACATCAATTTTACCACTAAGGGCTTTGAGTTCTTCAGGTTTATGATTGCAAACAAAAGTATTGGAGTACCCCCATTTACTTAAATTCTCGGCTAAAATATAAGCTCTTGAACGGTTGATTTCATTGGCAATGAGCAGTCCTTTTTGATTTAAGAAACTTGCTATCAAAGTGCTTTTTCCGCCGGGTGCTGCGCTGAGGTCCAGTACGACAGGATTTTCTGGTAAGCTCAATGCTTCAAGTGCTTGGCGCAAATACATAGAACCTGCTTCTTGTGGGTAGTAAGCCCCCGCATGAAACAGCGGGTCATAAGTAAAGCTTGGTCTTTGTGCTAAATAAAATCCGTCGCTATTCCAGGTAACACTTTTAGCTAATTGCAGGGCGTTAGCTCTTCTAGGGTGAATTCTAACCGAGGTAGGTGCCTGTGTTTCCAACGCTTCGAGTAGCTTTTCGGGATAAAAAGCATCGTTTTGAATGCGTTCAATGAAGTCTGGTGGCAGTGCGCTCATGGTCAAATTTACTGCTTTTTCTTGATGCTGACTCTCAGAACCTGGGTGGTGTGTTCATCGGCAAGCGCTCTTTTATCTAGTTTCATTTCGGGAATCAAGATCAATTTTTCTTGGTCAAAAAGTCCGAAATAGGAACTGCGTAACGCTGCCGGAATCTTATTTTCTTTCAGGATTTCAAACGCAAACTTTTTACCATTCATGCCCTTTGGAAATAAGGTGTCTTCTTTTCTTAGCGTTCGAAAATTTAGTGTACCAACAATCTTTTGAGCGTCTAAATAAAGGGTTTGTAAATCAAAATGAACCGGAGTTTCAGCTGGTGAGCTGTTTTCAATTTCCAATTCAAAAGGGCAATCCACTGCTGTTTCAGGGAGAAATAGCCATATTTTCTGTTCGT
>JBILTD010000200.1:0-3370 GCA_044371695.1 Crocinitomicaceae bacterium
CACCTTCGACCAACTCGATCAAACCCAACTAGAAAAAATTTGCCAATGGTTCGTTACGCGCTTATAATTGGCTTATTGCTCAGCGCATGTGCGCAAGTTGGCACCATCACCGGAGGGCCTACAGATGACTACGCGCCAAAAGTTTTAAGTGCAAGCATTCAAGATCAGCAAGTTGCGGTCAAAGCACAACAACAAATTTTAGTCTTTGATGAATTTATCAAACTAAAAGATGCGCAAAAACTCATTACGCTCATGCCCAACGACAGCCGTTTGCAATGCACGGTTAAAGGTAAAGTATTGACCATTGATTTTTTAGATAGCCTCAAAGCGCAAACTACTTACACGCTCATGAGCAATGGCGGTGTGCAAGACATCACTGAAGGAAATGATTCTTTAATGACTTGGACCTTCTCAACAGGAAAGGTCCTTGACTCCATGACAATTAGTGCCAGGTTTACGGAACTCATTCCGGAGAAAAAAGCAGGAAAAGTATTGCTTGGCATTTATGAAACTGACAGCAGTAAAACTGCCAGATACATGGGCATGTTTGCAGATAACAACGAGATTAAAATCAAAGGCTTAAAAGACGGAAGCTACTATTTGAAAGCTTTTATAGATGCCGATTCAGATGGTGCTTGCGGGCCACAAGAAAGCCAAGACCAATACTTCAAGCAAATCAACTTACAACAGCACCAACAAGACACGCTCTATTTTTATCTTTCAAAACCACCGCAAAAAGATGCTGCCCTGACGACGCTTGTTAAAGACACAAGCGGGATAAAAGACAGTATGGTTCAGACCGGTACTTTACTACTCAATTGGCCTAATTTTACACCCGGAGCAGTGCTCAGCATTTATCAAAATGAGCAACTCATTCACACTCAAATTGTAAACGACTCACTTACCAAATTAGCCAGTCTCAAACCAGGGCTTTACACCCTGCATTTATACAAAGACCTGAATCAAAATGGTTTTTGGGATCCGATTAGACCTCAATTGCAACTGCGGGCAGAACCGCTATTTATTTATCCGGAAAAAATCAAAGTCAAAGCCAATTGGGATATCGAAGTCCCCTTGAACAAGACCTTGGAAAACTTGTTAGAACCTTAAATAATCATCATGAAAAATATCTTCTTTATCACTTGTGTCTTCTTTTCAGTAAGTACTTATGCGCAAGTTCAAACGCCTAAAGCAAGCCCAGTTGTTAAAATTCAACAAAAAGTTGGCTTGGCTGATATCCAACTCGAATATTCTAGACCAGGTGCAAGAGGGCGCGTTATTTTCGGCGACCTCATTCCGTTTGATGAAACTTGGAGACTTGGTGCCAATGAAAATACCAAATTGACTTGCTCTGAAGCACTCATTTTTGGCAAGGACACTTTGAAAGCAGGAACCTATGCCCTTTTTGCAAAACCTGGCAAACAAGCTTGGACACTTTATTTTTATACCGATTACAGCAATTGGGGGCTTCCTGAAACTTGGGATGCACAAAAAGTGGCACTAGAGCTCACTGCAGCCGTTCAAAAAAAGCAAGACTTTCAAGAGAACTTAGCCATCACCATCGATGCCATGAATAATAGCGGAGCCAACCTTGAAATCGCTTGGGAAAATACCAAAATCGTGGTACCATTTGGCTTAAATACAAAAAGCAAAGTGTTGTCAAGCATTGACAAAACCATGGCAGGCCCTTCTGCCAATGATTACCACGCAGCTGCCACTTACTATTTCAATGAAAATTTGGACCTCAAACAAGCTTTAGCTTGGTCAACAAAAGCCGTTGAACTTCGCGGAAACTCTGCTTACTGGATGACACGCCTAAAAGCGCAACTACAAGCAGCTAACGGAGACTACAAAGGTGCTATTGAAACGGCTAAATTGTCAATGGAAGCAGCAAAAGCAGATGGAGACAACGCTTATGTGCTTTCCAATCAGAAGTCTATCGAAGAGTGGTCTAAAAAACGCTAATTCAGCTCAATAAGTAGGTTTGCTCAAAGAATACCGTCACCACTTATTATTGCACCTCATCATTTTCATGTGGGGTTTTACCGGAATTCTGGGTAAACTTATTCATCTAGATGCGCTGCTCATCGTTTGGCATCGACTCTGGATTGCGGCCTTGTTTTTAGGCATTTACATCATCCTCAAAAAGCGCTGGGTCTTACCCAAAGGAAAACAATTATTCTGGACCATTTTGGTGGGCTTAGTGGTAGCACTGCATTGGCTCACGTTTTATACCTCCATTCAATTATCGACTGCGTCTTTAGGGATTTTGTGTTTGTCTACTACCACCCTACACGTAACTTGGCTCGAGCCGCTCATCATGAAACGCAAGTTTTCCTGGATTGAAGGTCTCATGGGCGTATTAGTCATTGGCGGTATTTATTTTGTGGCCCACGACTTTAAAGGCGATGAAAAAACGGCCTTGCTCATAGGGCTAGTTTCAGCATTGTGTGCCGGCATCTTTTCGGTTTCAAACGGGAAATTAGCACAGCACAACGACACCGCATCTATTAGCTTTGTAGAATTAAGCACTGGTTTTATCGCGCTCTCAGGATTTTTTATTTTTCAAGGAAAATGGAGTTTCACTGAACTATTTACAATGCGGGCTTCAGATTTCTATTGGCTCTTGTTTTTAGGAATTTTATGTACGTCGTTCGCTTTTTTAGCCACCATTGATATCGTCAAGAAATTAGGCGCCTTTACCGTCTCATTGAGCATCAACTTGGAACCGATTTACACGATTATTTTGGCTATTTTCTTGTTGAAAGAGCACAAATTACTCAATTCATCGTTTTATTGGGGTGCCTCCTTGATCATATTGGTGGTGCTCGCAAATGGAATTATCAAACACAGACAAAAACTTAACGCAATATCAAAACATGGAAATGCAATACAATAATTTAGGAAAGAGTGGCTTACAAGTTAGTCGTTTATCGCTTGGTTCTTGGCTTACTTTTGGCAAACAAATCGCCGATGAAACAGCCGCTGAGCTGATGCAAGTAGCTTATGACAACGGGATTAACTTTTTCGATAACGCTGAAATTTACGCACGTGGAAAAAGTGAAGAAGTCATGGGAGCCATCCTTAAAAAGAAAGGATGGGCCAGAGATTCTTATATTGTTAGTAGTAAAGCTTTCTTTGGTATTGGTGGTGAATTACCTACTCAAAAAGGCCTCAGCAGAAAACATTTGGTTGAAGCCTGTGAAGCAGCTTTAAAGCGTTTTGGACTTGATTACCTCGATCTTTATTATTGTCACCGCCCAGACAAACAAACTCCAATTGAAGAAACCGTCTGGACAATGCACCAGCTCATTATGCAGGGTAAAATCTTGTATTGGGGAACCTCTGAATGGTCTGCGCAAGAAATCAT
>JBILTD010000049.1:0-10457 GCA_044371695.1 Crocinitomicaceae bacterium
CGACCAAGCAAAGGTTATGGAACGCGTTCAATACTGGCAAGAAAAATTACCAAAAGCCAAAGTTTTTGCTATTTCAGCTTTGCATCAGTTCAATATCGATGCGGTTTGGCAAGAAATCCTGGACCTCATTCCTGAAAGTCCGCCATACTACGACAAAGAAGAACTTTCAGATCGTCCGATGCGTTTCTTTATCTCAGAAATCATCCGCGAAAAGATTTTCATCCATTGTCAGAAAGAGATTCCATACAGCACCCAAGTAGAGGTGGAGGAGTACAAAGAAGAACTAGGCCTTACTAGAATTAGGGCCAACATCATTGTCGAGCGCGATTCTCAGCGAGGCATTATCATTGGCCGTGGCGGTGAAATGCTCAAGCGCATTGGTCGTGAGGCCCGCATCGACATGGAAAAATTCCTTGAAACCAAGGTCTTCCTTGAAAATTATGTCAAGGTCGATAAAGATTGGCGTCATTCTGAAGTCAAACTCAAGAAATACGGATATTAAGATAAAATCATGAGTAATATAGTTGCCATAGTCGGTCGTCCGAACGTTGGAAAATCCACTTTATTTAATAGACTCACTGAGTCTCGCGATGCTATTGTCAAAGAAGTTAGTGGTGTAACGCGTGACCGCTTGTACGGTAAAGGCGAATGGAATGGTTATCAGTTTTCAGTAATCGATACTGGTGGTTATGCCAAAACAAAAGAAGATATTTTTGAAGGAGAAATCCGCAAGCAGGTAGAAATCGCCATTGAAGAAGCAACCGTTATTGTGTTCATGGTCGATGTCATGACGGGTATCGTTGAAATGGATGAAATTGTGGCTCAATTGCTGCGCAAAAGCAAAAAGCCAGTACTGATTGCCGCCAATAAAGTCGACAACACTGAAAGAGTAGGTTTGTCCTCAGAGTTTTATGCCTTTGGTTTAGGTGATGTCTATGATCTCAGCGCCACTAACGGCAGCGGTACGGGTGAAATTCTAGACGAATTGGTCAAATACTTCAATAAAGAAGACGAATCTGTTAGGGAAGAGGATAATTTACCTAGAATTGCTATTGTTGGGCGTCCTAATGTAGGAAAGTCTTCAATGGTCAATGCGCTTACTGGACAAGAACGCAATATCGTTACCGATATTTCTGGAACCACTCGAGATGCCATCCATACCCGCTACAAAGCTTTTGGTTTTGACTTCTTACTAATCGATACCGCAGGTATCCGCAAAAAAGCAAAAGTCACAGAAGACATCGAATATTATTCAGTGTTACGTTCTGTTCGTACTATTGAAAATGCAGACGTTTGTTTGTTCATGATCGATGCCTCAGAGGGTATTCAAAAGCAAGATCTCAGTATCTACTACATGATTGAGAAAAACTCAAAAGGGGTAGTTGTTTTGGTTAATAAATGGGATTTAGTCGAGAAAGACCAAAATACAATGGTCAAGTTTGAAGAATTATTGCGCGAGCAGCTGGCGCCATTTAATGACGTGCCGATCATCTTTACCTCAGCACTCAATAAACAACGCATTCACCGTGCCTTGGAAACGGGGATGCGCGTATTCGAAAATAGAACCCGCAAAATACCAACACACGAACTCAATGAGGTCATGCTAGAGGTCATCGCTCAGACGCCACCCCCAGCAGTTAAAGGAAAGTATATTCGCATCAAGTTTGTACAGCAATTGCCAACCCATGCGCCTTCGTTTGCTTTCTTCTGTAACTTACCACAATATTTACCAGACTCTTACAAGCGCTTTCTAGAAAATCGTCTTAGAGAGCGTTTTGATTTTGAAGGGGTTCCTGTCAAGATTTTCTTTAGAAAGAAATAATTAATAGCTATATCAGATTCAATAAGATCCCGAAAGAAAACAATGATTAGCTGAATAAATTAAAAGCGATAAATGAAATAAGCATTAAAAAAGGCGACCAATTGGTCGCCTTTTTTTGTTTGAAGAATTAAAAATTTCTTATCGAATAAGATTTAAGTGGCCAGAAACAATCTTGCGATAGTCGTTTTCTTTTGGCTCAAATTGAAGTTTCCAGATATAGATTCCTGCAGGAACTTTTGTACCGTCTGGGCCGTAGGTTCCATCCCAAGCTTGAGTGGCATCGTAGGTTTCCCAGATAAGTTCTCCCCAGCGGTTAAATACGGCTAAATGGAAAGAATGTGGATCAAAGCCCGTAGTAAAGATGGCCTGCCATGTTTGGTTGTGTTCGTCTTCATCTGGGGTAAAGGTATTTGGAAGGTAGTAGATTGGCTCGGCAATTACAGGAATGTTCAATTGATATTCATCAGAACAACCTAATGATGTACTTACCGTTAGTGTCACTAATAAATTCTCGGTAACATCTACATAGTTGTGATTTGGGTTTTCCTCTGTACTGGTAGTGAGGTCGTCAAAATCCCAAAAATAGGAGATGGCACCTACTGAATTATTAAGAAACTGCACAGGCATGGTTGTTTCTGTGAGTGAACCAGGCACACAAGAGAAAGATGCTTCAGGATAATTCTCCATGTAGATGTAGTCGTTGTAGGTTGTTGTTTCAATACAGCCAAGCAAGTTGTACTCTAGGGTGATGTCGTGGTATCCACTCGCATCAAAATTATAGGAGAGGTTAGTGCCAGTACCAATGGTAGTTCCGTTCCAATACCAAGTGTATTGAGCACCTTGAACAGCACCAATTGTACTGAGGCCAACAAGAAGTGGATTACAACCTGAAAGCGTATCGGCAACAAATGTCGGAGGAACAGCCGGTACAATTGTAACGATCATGTCAACGGTATCACCACATTGGCCTGGGTCAGGGAAGAAGGTGTGCGTGAAAACACCAGGGATTGACGTGTCAATATTTGGTGGTGTCCATGCCCCGGTTATACCTGGAACATTGTTAGATGTTGTAGGGAAGATCGGGTTGGCGTCATTTTGACACAACTGTGGAATTTGAGTAAACTGAGGAATTATAAGTGGATCAACGGTAATAGGGAAGGTAAGCGTTGATGCACATTGATTTGGGTCCGGAGTAAAGGTATAGTTTACAGTTCCTGGCGAAGTGGTGACAACCGTCGGGCTATTCCAAGAGCCTGTAATGAGTGGGCCATTCAAATAGCTGGTGGTGTTGGTAGCTGTGGTCGGGATGACAACACCAGTCATGTACTGACAAATTTGACCCATTGGGTTGAACTGCGGAGTAGTAAGTGCATGTGTTATGATATCCATAGTTGCCGGAAATGCACATTGACCAGCTGTTGGGGTAAATGTATAAGTTGCAGTACCGGCCAATGCAGTAGAAATCGTAGCTGGGCTCCAAGTTCCAGTGTAAGGAATGTTATTTGTAGAAGCTGCTGGTAAGGCAGGCGGAACATCGTTAATACAGAGGTCAGGCAATTGATTAAATGTTGCTTGCTCATTTGGAAGAATCTGAATGTTCATGGTAGCCTGCGTAGCGCAGATACCAGCATTAGGTGTGAAGGTATAAGTAAAGGTGCCTGAATTTGCTGTGTTAATTGCAGCCGGGTTCCAGGTACCAGCAATAGTAGGCGCGTTTGTAGAGTTATTGACAAAAGCAGGTGCCGCCGCATCTTCACATATTGGAGCAATTTGGTTGAATGTAGGTAAAACAGGCGTATTGACAACAACTGTTGTAGTTGCTGTAGAAATGCAACCTCCAGCGTCGTAGGTTAGGGTGTAGGTACCTGCCATTGCCGCAGTTGCATTAGGAATAGTTGGGTTTTGTAGCGTTGATGTAAACCCGTTTGGCCCAGCCCAAGAATAGGCAGGTGCACCAGTTGTAGCTGTTAGGTTAATTTGGCTACCAACACAGTAAGGTCCGTTATTAGCAACTGTTACAGAAGTAGAACCAGCGGTGTAGGTAATGACAACTTGACCATGACCTGTTTGGAAACCTTGCGTACAAGTACCGCCTGCTGGATAAAAGCTAGAGCCGCCACCGCCGCCACCGCCGCCATTGGCGCCCGCACAACAGTTGTCGCCGCCGCCGCCGCCGCCGCCAAAGTAGCCACCGCCACCGCCACCGCCTGCTGCAGTTGCATAAAAGCCTCCTAAGCCACCTGTGCCGATTGTTCCGGCAACACCAGGTTGGCCGCCACCCCATGGTGGGCCACCGTTACCACCGGCAGTCTGGGTGCCGCCACCACCACCTGTTCCAGTAAACGGTGATCCTAAACCTGTTTGACCTGTAGTACAGCCACCTGCACCACCCGAAGCTTGATAATTAGTTTGGCCTGAACCACCAGCGCGTCCGCCGCCGCCGCCAGCAACGACAATACGATTATTCATGGCAAATGGTGTCACACGGATGTCAGATGCGCCGCCTCCACCTTTGGATTCATATTGTGGGTTAGAGGGGCTTGCGTGGCCATTTCCACCGCCATTCCAACCACCAGCTGGGCCGGTAGGGCAGCCTCCTACGCGAATTTCTAAAACTTGACCTGGTGTAACGGCAATACTCGGATGCTGCACGCGTGCACCATTTCCTCCTTGACCAGAGCCAACAAATGGCGTGGCTTGAATTCCGCCACCTTTTGCACCGCGGATATCTACCTGAATGGAATAGACACAAGCAGGTACTGTCCAGGTTTGGATAGCACCAGTATAACTAAATGTGACACTTTGTTGTGCCTTGGTTGAGTAAACAAAAACAAATGAAAGTAGTGAGAAGAGAATCTTCTTGATCATAATGCGTAGGTTAATGTAGGTACACAAATTTAAGTTAAATTATTGTGATTTTAGAACGTAAAACTACCGAGAGGGTTGCTTTTTACGTTGGAAAACCCTAATTTTCTATCAAACAATTATTTATGAACCCATACACAGGGCCTTGGACACACTTGGAAGCAGCGCATTTATTGAGGCGCTCAACATTTGGCCCCACTTACGCTCAAATTAATCAAGCTGTTAATTCGGGCTTAAATGCAACTTTGACGCAATTATTGAATGCAAGTGTTATAGATCAACCTTTGGCCTATGACGCACAAGAGCAAATTGTTAGTTTGGGTACAACCTGGGTCAACTCGGTTTATCCGGCAGATATTACTGCAAACCAACAAACAGAAAACGCACGACGCAAATCTTTAGGGGCATGGTTGATGAAAAATATCAATCAGGAGCAACTCAATGTAAATCAAAAAATGCTTTTCTTTTGGCAGAACCATTTTGGAGTAACAACCTCAGGAGATGCCAGAGCCATGTATCAATTTATCAGTGTCTTGCAACAACATGCTTTGGGAAATGTCAAGGCGTTGGTCAAGGCTGTAGCCACTGATCCGTGTATGCTCATTTTTTTAAATGGCTCGACAAATACTGTTTTTTCACCAAATGAAAATTTTGGCCGTGAACTTTTAGAGCTTTTTACCATAGGAAAAGGCCCACAATTGGCAGCAGGTGATTACGGTACATATACAGAGCAAGATGTGGCAGCAGCTGCGAAAATATTTACTGGATTTACGGTGCAAGGTGTTAGAAGTGCTACACAAACTCAAGTAACGAGTCAGTTTATGCCATTACTTCACGACAACAGTACTAAAACGTTGTCTTACCATTTTAA
The DNA here is from genome assembly GCA_044371695.1 of Crocinitomicaceae bacterium. Classification (GTDB taxonomy): domain Bacteria; phylum Bacteroidota; class Bacteroidia; order Flavobacteriales_D; family Crocinitomicaceae; genus UBA952. The sequence goes on from JBILTD010000049.1 coordinate 5,559, forward strand.
TAGCCAACAAATAAGTCCAAATGGCGCAAACGAGCATTTAAATTATATTGATTTAATTTTCGCACAGCCCGAGACAGTAAAATACATTTGCAGAAAACTCTACCGCTATTTTGTCAATTATGACATCAGCCCTTGGGTAGAAACAAATATTATTGCAGCGCTTGCACAAACTTTAATCAGTTCAAACTTTGAGATTCAACCTGTATTAAGTCAGTTATTGGGCAGTGAACATTTTTATGACATCAGCGTCAGAGGGGCCATCATTAAGGCTCCGCTCGAGGCTATTTTCTCCATGTTTAATTCGAGTCAGTCTGTGCTCAATTTAGACTTGCAAACAAATTATCAAATGTATCTGGCGATGTACACCGTTGCCGATCAAATGGGTCAAGAGTACGGTGCGCCACCGAGTGTAGCAGGCTGGACTGCTTATTATCAAGCACCAGCTTTTTCAAAATTATGGATCAATTCCACTTATTTAAAAAAGCGCTTCGAAATCGCTTTACTCATGACTACAAATGGTCTGACTATGAATGGGCAGAATTTTTCTTTGAATTTCTTGGGCTTACTAAATGGTTTATCCAATCCAAACTCAGCACCTCAGGTCATTGCTGATCTTTGTTTGGTATTTTGCCCTAAGCCAATTGATCCAGCAGATCAGCTTTATTTAAAAAGTTTACTAACTGGTGGCTTGCCAGATTTTGAATGGACCCTCCAATACAATGAGTATCTGTCTGATCCAACAAACCCAGTATTTTCCTTGCCTGTAACTCAAAAAGTAAAGGCCGTGCTCAATACTTTATTTAGAATGCCTCAATTCCATGTCTACTAATGAAAAGAAGAAGTTTCCTTAAGAAAGGGGCCTTGGCCAGTATTTCCCTGCCTTTCGTGCAAAATGGATTTTCCATGCAGGCTGTTGCGAAGCATTTATTTGAGGTGCCGAAAAGTGCTGAAGATAAGGTGCTGGTGCTTATACGGATGAACGGTGGTAACGATGGTCTAAACATGGTTTTCCCCCGAGATCAATATGCAGAATTAGTCATACAACGCTCGAATATTTTGGTTCCGGAATCGAGTATTTTACCTTTAACAACGGAGGTAGGCTTGCATCCAAAAATGACGGGTCTTCAAACACTTTTCAATGAAGGAAAGTTATCTGTACTCCAAAACGTGGGCTATCCAGAACCAAATAGGTCACACTTTAGGTCAACAGATATCTGGACTACCGGTGCTTTGGACATCAATCAAACCAGTGGATGGCTGGGACGTTATTTCGATGCGAGCTACCCAAACTTCCCAGAGGCATATCCCAATGTTGATTACCCTGATCCTTTTGCGATATCGATGGGTTCAGAAGTTTCAGCAACCTGTCAAGGCTTGGTCGGCAATTTTAGCCATGCGGTAAATGATCCATTTAGCAGCTCGGTATTGCCCATAACTCCGGTAGTCAATGATGGAACTTATTACGGTTCTCAAATAGAATACATTTCTACCTTGATCAATCAGACCAACGAATACGGGCAGCAAATCAATAGTGCTGCTGTTGCCGGAAATTCTTTGTCGAATCTATATGATCCGCAAAACCCGTTGGCCGTGCAATTAAAATACATCGCACAAATGATTTCAGGAGGACTGAAAACCAAAGTTTACATTCTGAATATCAATGGTTTTGATACCCATGATGCCCAAGTAGATGCCAATGATGTAAGTGAAGGCGCACATGCTATTTTGTTGCAGCGTTTGTCGGATGCCGTTCGAGCGTTTCAACACGATTTACAATTACTAGGGCTTGAACAACGTGTGGCCGGCATGACCTTCTCAGAATTTGGCCGTCAGATTGCCAGTAACGGAAGTTTAGGCACTGACCACGGAGATGCCGCGCCGTTGTTTTTATTTGGTGCTTGTATTAGTGATGGTATTATAGGCGCAAATCCGCAAATTCCTAATCAGGTCAATAACCAAGCAGGTTTGCCAATGCAAATCGATTTTAGAGATGTTTATGCGAGTTTGCTCAAAGACTGGTTTGAAGTTGATCCAAATGTTATTCAAAGCTTGTTTGAACAAAACATTCAATATTTAGATCTTTTGCAAGGTTGTACCAATGCGGTTGAAAATTCAGACGGCATAAATCTAAACAATAAAGCACTGGCGTTTCCAAATCCTAGCGTAGGCATGCAGCAACTCAAGTTTAGGAGCGAGGGTGCGCACTATGAAATTTTTATTGTGAACCAACTGGGCAAAGTAGAAGCGAAAATTCACGACGCCTATTTAGGAGCTGGGCAACAAATACTCAGCTTCAATTTGCAAAAACTGGCCGCAGGAACCTATTATTACCTGCTGAAATCTGCAGAAAAACAGGAGCTCGTCGCCTTTCAGAAATTGTAAAAGCGCTTAATTCCCGCGTTGCATTTGCTCTAAACGCTGTTGGCGTTGCATCGGGTTCTCTCTGGTTTGCTCTTGCTTATAGAGTTGATAACGCGTTGATTGCAACTGACGTGGCCAAGTATTGTTATCGAGGTCGGTGTCTGCTGTTTCTAAGAAAGGATCGAGTCTGAATGAAACCACCTCTTTGTCATAGATAAATACTTTGCTCACTTTTTGCTCTTCAATGCGCCAAATTTCTGCCGGGATGCGTTCAACTTTGGTGCTGCCATCGGCAAAGGTTGCTTCAATGATCAGTGGCATCACGATACCGCCTATATTCTCAAAACTGAGTTCGTAAAGTTGCTTGCCTGCATTCAAATAAGCGAGGTCTTCAGGGCTGGTTTTACTCAAGAAAGACTGATATGCTTTTTCATCGAGGGCATCAACTTTATATAAATCTCGTTTGGCATAGAAGTCATCGATATTGGCATCTTTTTCATTGACAGTTGTGGTTATGGCTGTTTTATTCCGCGTGTCTCCTATGAAGGTGTCTTTTTGCGCGTCTTTATTTTGAAGAAAGGCTTTCTCAAGCGCTGGATTTTGGGTATTTAATTGAAACCATTTCACATCGGTGAGTGCGATATCTACGTTATCTGTAGAATAAAACCATGCGCGCCAAAACCAATCGAGGTCAACGGCTGATGCATCTTCCATAGTGCGAAAGAAGTCTGCTGGGGTCGGGTGTTTGAAAGCCCAACGTTCGCAATAGGTTTTGAAGGCGTAGTCAAATAATTCGCGACCCATAATTGTTTCGCGCAGGATATTTAATGCGGTGGCAGGTTTTCCGTAAGCGTTATTGCCAAATTGTTTGATAGATTCTGAGTTGGTCATGATCGGGGAAATGCCCGATTTATCGCCGCGCATGTAATCGGCAATCAGGTAGGCTGGCCCACGGCGCGAAGGGTAACCGCGTTCCCATTCTTGTTCAGTGAGGTATTGTACAAAAGTATTGAGTCCTTCGTCCATCCAGGTCCATTGCCGCTCATCTGAATTGATGATCATCGGGAAGAAATTGTGCCCAACTTCATGGATAATCACCCCCCACATGCCATATTTTTCTCCTTCTGAGTAAGTTCCGTCAGCTTCTGGTCGGCCGCCGTTAAAGCAAATCATTGGATATTCCATGCCAATCCATTTCGAGTGAACTGAAATGGCAACCGGATACGGATAATCGATGGTGTATTTAGAATAAGTTTTGATGGTGTGCGCCACCAATTTTGTAGAATAACGCTCCCAAAGTGGATTGCCTTCTTTCGGGTAATAGCTCATGCAAAGTACATTTTTTGAACCCACCGATTGGTTTTGTGCATCCCAAATGAATTTTCTTGAGGTGGCAAAAGCGAAGTCTCGTACATTTTGTGCTTTGTAAACCCAAGTTTTGGTTTGGGTACTTTTATTTTTTTCAGCAGCCTCTGCTTCGGCTTGCGTTACAATTAAAATAGGGCTATTTGATTTTTTGGCCTGTTCGTAGCGCTTGCGTTGTTCTGGTGTTAAAATACTGGCATAATTCTGACACTCTCCTGTTGCTGCCACAATATGATCAGCAGGCACGGTCAAGGAAACTTCGTAGTCTCCAAAAGGCAAGGTGAATTCTCCACGCCCTAAGAATTGCTTGTTTTGCCAGCCTGTTACGTCGTTGTAGACACACATGCGCGGGAAGAATTGGGCAATTGTATATAGGTAGTTTTGGTCGGTTTCAAAATATTCGTAGCCCGATCTACCGCCCACTTGCATGCGGTCATTGATGTTGTACCACCACTTAATTTGAAAAGAAATACTTTGACCAGGAAGCAAAGGTTTGGCAAGGTCAATGCGCAACATGGTCTTATTGATAAAATAACTAAGTTTTTGACCACTAGTGCTCGTGATTTGCTCAATTTTAAAACCGCCGTCGTATTTGAAATCACGTTTGCGTAAATCGCCCACACTCTTAAAGTTTTCCATTTTCTCCACTTCAATCAACTTCGTGTCCGAGTTCTCGTCATAGATGTTCTGATCGAGTTGTAGCCACAAATAATCGAGCCTATCTGGTGAATTATTGGTGTAAGTAATGGTTTCAAAACCATCAAGACGCTGCTTGGCGTCGTCGAGTACCAAGTTCATTTTGTAATCGGCTTTTTGCTGATAATAAGCATGTCCAGGTGCTCCTGATGCAGTTCGATATGAATTCGCAGTTGGCAATTCTTGATCGAGTTGTGCAAATTTGGCTTGTGAAAAAGCCATGGAGCTGAGTACTAATGAAAGGCTGAGTAAACTGTATTTCATGGTTTCAAGGGTATATTTTGAATTTCTTTTCCCGGAATAAAATTCAGGGTTTCTTTTTGATTTCTGTAAATGAGGGTGAGCTTATTCTGTTGTCCTGAAAAAGTATCGAACAAAACATCAAAGCGTACATTTAAAGTATTGGTGTAGGGCAAGCCTAAGTTGGCTGGCAAATAGACTAGCGTTAAAGGTGCAGAAACAAAACACTCAATAGTG